>NZ_JBUOIV010000011.1:0-109744 GCF_055467485.1 Desulfosarcina sp.
CCATGGCAAAGGCCTCATGCTGATTGTGGGTCACAAGGAGGGCGCTGACACCGATATCCTTGAGTATGCTGCGCACATCGATGCAAAGCCGTTCCCGCAAAGCAACATCGAGGTTTGAAAAGGGTTCATCCAAAAGCAATAATTCCGGATTGGGTGCCAGGGATCTGGCCAGAGCCACGCGTTGCTGCTGGCCGCCGGACAATTCATGGGGGTATTTTCCAGCTTCGCCGGTCAATCCGACCAGATCGAGCATCTTCCCGACGCGATTATTTCTTTCTTTCGCTGGCAGATGGCTGAGACCAAATGCAACATTTTTCTCAATCGTTAAATGGGGAAAGAGGGCGTAATCTTGGAAAACCATTCCCAGCCGTCTGAGTTCAGGAGGAACCTGCCTGGTTGGGCTTGATACCAGCTGCCCGTCTATTCGGATAATGCCCGCGTGAACGGGTTCGAATCCGGCCATGCAGCGCAACGCAGTGGTTTTGCCGCAACCGCTCTCTCCCAACAGACAACCAATCTGGCCTTTCTCAAGATCAAGCGATAACGCGCTGATCACACATCTTTCGTTAAAGGCTTTTGAAATCGAATCTATCTGTAGCGCCATCGACATTTTCATGTTCCTTTATCATTAAAACGTTGCCCCTTCAGCCTTTTTGTTAAGCAGCATCAAGGGGATCAAACCTGCGGCTACCAGGGTGATGGATGGCAATGCCGCCCTTTGCCACTCGCCCTCCGATGTCAATTCAAACACTTTGACCGCAAGGGTATCCCACCCGAATGGACGCGTCATCAGTGTGATCGGCATCTCTTTCATCACATCCACAAATACCAGCATCGCAGCGATAAGAAGACCGTTTTTCAGGATGGGGATGTGGACGCGTCTAAGCAGGTCGATACCGGTAACCCCGATCAGGGTTGCGGCTTCATCCATGTTCCTGGTAATTCGAAGCATGCTGTTGTTGATGGTGTTGAATCCTGCAGTCAGAAAACGAACCGTATACGCGAACAGAACAACGACAATGGTGCCGTTCAACACTGAAGACAACTCGATGCCCAAAAGTTCCCTGAACATCCAGACCATCGGTTTGTCGGCCCAGTTGACGATGATGACGATGCCCACTGCCAGCACCGTTCCCGGCAAGGCATATCCCATCGTGGATAGCCGGATAAGCCATTTCGTAAAAAGATCGGTGTGTTGGCGTTGGATGTAGGCCAACAACACTCCAAGAAAGGTGATCGATGCAGCGGCCATTGAGGAAAACAGCAGACTTCTGAATAATAGCCCGAAGTAACGGCCATCCAGTTCAACGGATATCGTGGCCGTGGACCAGGCGATCAATTGCAGGCAGGGAATGACAAACGCAATTAATACGATCGACATCAGTGAAATGCAGGCCGTCCATTTTTTCCACCCCTCTAGCCTGAGTCGGTTCGCTGCAAGCGATATTTTCCCCACCTGATGGAACTGCATTTTGCTGCGCATCCGTTGCTCGACGATGATGATTAGAAAGACGAATACGAGGAGCATGGAAGAGAGTTGTGCGGCGGCGTTCAGTGAAAAGAAGCCGAACCAGGCCTTGTATATGCCGGTGGTAAAGGTATCGTAATTGAATATGGACACCGCACCGAAATCGGCCAATGTTTCCATCAGCACCAGCATCATGCCGCTGGCGATCCAGGGCCTGGCCATGGGCAAGGCCGCCTTGAAGAATGCCTTTGTGGGGCTATGCCCAAGGGCACGTGACACTTCCAGAACGCTTTTGCCCTGGGTTGCGAACGCATTGCGTGCCAGCAGATAGACATACGGAAACAACGCCAACGACATGACAAGGATGACACCCCCGGCTGAGCGGATATTGGGGAACCAATTTGCTGAAAGATTAAGCTGCTCTCTAAGAAACGTCTGTACGGGACCAGAGAAATCCAGCAGCCCGATAAAAACAAAGGCCAGCACGTAAGTCGGCATCGCCAGTGGCAGCACCAGCGCCCAGTTGAAAAATGATCGTCCAGGAAATTCACACACGGCTGTCAACCATGCCGACCCAACGCCGATAAAAAAGGTTCCCACCAATACACCCACACTCAAAACAAAGGTGTTTTTCAGCAATTCAAGTAAAAGCGTGTCAACGATGTGTTGCCAGATCTTGGTTTCCGGCTGGAGGATGGAAGAGGCGATCACCAGGAGCGGCAACAAAACACCACATGCCGCAATCACGGCAACGGCTCTAATGCTCAACATCGCCCGCAGCCAGTTCAGCAGGGTATTTCCTGAACGGTATTGAAGCTTACTGTCTGGTGCACAAATAGATATGGTCATGGCACGATTTGAAGCTGCCCATGCCCCCATCTGCCATGTTTAAATTTCACATTAGCGGGCACGCGCATTTAGATAAATAACATATTATACCAATTAGTTGTATCCCACGCGGTCCATCAACTGAATGGCAGCCGTCTGGTTTTCACCGGCATTCGCCAGGTTGATTTCACTTTGCTTGAACGACCCCCATACTGCGACGGTAGGGTTAATGGGAACGTTGGGGTTGACCGGGTATTCCATATTCACATCGGCAAATATCTGCTGGGCGCTCTCAGTTGAAAGCCATTCCAGGAAAGCGATGGCACTATCTTTATTTTTAGACGCGGCCACAACCCCGGCTCCGGATACATTTACATGGACGCCTCCGGTAGACTGATTCGGCCAGAACAGTGCGATGGGGATATTTGGATCTACTTTGGCCAAGCGGCCAAAGTAGTAGGTATTCACAATTCCCACGTCACCCTGACCGGCGATGATGGCCTCCATCGTCTTGGTGTCGTTTGAAAACGGAGGTGCCGCAAGGTTGTCCACCCAGCCTTTAACGATTTCAGCCGTCTTTGTTACGCCGTGTTCCTTGATCAACATGGCGACGAGGGACTGATTATATACCTTCTTTGAAGTCCTGAGGACCAGTCGCCCTTTCCATTCAGGATTGGCCAGGTCTTCGTAGGTGGTCAACTCACCGGTTTTAACGCGTTCAGTGCTGTACACGACTGTCCTTGCCCGCAATGACAGGCCAAACCATCGATTATCAAGATCACGCAGATGACTGGGAATGTTGGCTGCCAGCACTTCCGATTCCACCGGGTGGAGCACACCTTCCTTGGCGGCATGCCATAAATTGCCTGCATCGACCGTGATCAGCAGATCTGCCGGTGTGTTGCTTCCCTCAGCCTTGATTCGCTGGAGCAACACAGGTGCCTTATCCGTAATATACTTGATGGTGACGCCGGTCTCTTTTTTATAAAGTTCAAATACCGGCTTGATCAGGTGATCGTTGCGGGCGGAGTAAACAACGAGCTCTTGGCTGAATGCTGTTGTCGCATAAGCGATAATACCGAACAATGAAATGAGCAGAATTGCGCTGCGGTTCAATTGGTTCATCGAAACAGAATCTCCTTTTTATATTATTTATAATGTTTTTAGACACCTTTAACATAAGCACGCTTCGATTAATATGTTTGATATGTCAAACATTTTAATTAGTCAACGACATTTTTTTAAATGGCAATAAATTTTTGACATTTTGAATAAATTGTGCCATTTGTGTTTTATGAAAAGATGAATCCAAGATGGAAGGGGCTGAGACGATGGAGGGGTTGTCGGAAAATTTAGAGGATTATCTTGAAACCATTCTGGTCCTCCAAAATGAAAATAAAGTGGCGCGGGTGAAAGATATTGCTGAAAAGATTGGTGTCCTCAGCGGGACAGTTACTTCGGCATTACGAACACTCTCTGAAAAAAAGCTAATCAATTACAAGCCTTATAGCTTTATTACCCTCACAAAAAAAGGCGAAACCATCGCAAAGGAAGTCTTGAGACGGCATCATGTGGTTAAGGACTTTTTACAGTGCGTACTTCTATTGGATGAAAAGAAAGCCGAGGAGAACGCCTGCCGCATGGAGCACTCCATGGACAAAATTGCGATCAACCGGTTGGTTCAGTTTATAGAATACATATATCAATGCCCCCGTACCGGGGAGGATTGGATCAGCAACTTCACTACTTTCTATACGCAAAACAAAATCGCCGAGGCCAATTGTCCGGAGTGTTTAGAAAATTGCTTGAATCGGTACAAAACTAATGTTGCCCATGAAAGAAAATAATTTCTTTGAAGTAAAGACAGTCCAGGTCGTTCAAAATATCGATTGCAAAGACAACAGCCCGACCAACTGATCATCAGTCTTATACACCGCATCGAAACATTTTCCGGGAACATCACCGATGTTGGCCGGTGGCGCTTCAATCTCGCTCGGATCAACGGTGACTACATTTCCGATTCGATCGACCATCAGACCCACAGATTCCTCATCGGCATTAACGATTATGGTTCGCATGTCATCACTATTGTCGATCGCGGATAGACCAAAAAGCTTCCCAGTGTCAATCACCGTTACGATCTTACCCCGCAGATTGATAATCCCCATAACATAATCCAGCGATTGGGGGACGACAGTCAATGCTGATGGCTTGTTGATCTCCTGAATATTTGAAAGTGAAATGCCACATAGCGCATCCTTTAGATAAAAGGTCGCATATTCTGAAACCTCAAATTTTCTGATGTTCCGGGATCTATCCATTGACTCACGCCTCATTGAAAAAATCGGGTTTAACAATTTCAATAATTTGCTGAATGTCGAGTATCAGCGTCGTTTTCTCCATTAATAAAGCCGACCCCATCACTCCGGGCTGTTTCAGCGTTTTTGTATCCAGGGCTATCTCTACTTCGGCAGCATCTATGGGTGGTGTTGAAAGAACACCGATTTCTTTTCCGTCGATGTTGAAACAGATCACCAGATAATGATTTCTCTCCGGAAGCGGAGTGACCAAAAGGGCATCTTCCAAAGCTATCAGCGGCAGCGTTCCGCCACGGTATTTAAGCACCCGTTGCCCGCCAACGATTTCAATTTTTGTGGCTTCGATCTTTTCGATGCGTTCAACCATGTCTAACGAAACAGCAAATCGCTCCTTCTCGGAACTACAGAAAAACAAGTGGGACTGTGAAGAAGCGTTTTCAGTCGGTTTCACATTCTCAATACTGCTGATGTGTTTGGATGGTTTATTGTGGCTATCCGATTTCAGCTTGGTGATTTCAGCGATGCTGGCCACATCAAGAATTAATGCAACCTTCCCGTCACCCATAATGGTTGCACCGGCAAAACCGGTGCATCCTTTCAAATGTTTTCCAAGCGGTTTGACAACGATCTCCTCCGAGTCGTTCAATTCATCGACCACTAAACCGTATTTATATTTACCGGTCGAAACCACGGCGATGTTCAGCGCACTATGGGCATGGTATCGTCGGTCCTGATCCAGGCGTCGTTCCCGCCCGTCATAGTCCGTTTCCGGAGTTGCATGGTTTTTGGATCTTCGATCGGAAATGCTTTGACGTTTCTCCGGGTGAAGAAGTCCATCAGATGGATGTCTAAAAGAACGCACAACCCCAAGAATCTCGGAAAGATTGATCAACGGCAGCAGTTCGCCCCGCAGCCGGATCACACTGGCATCCCCAACCTTTTCAATGGTATGTTTGACCTGGTTGGCCGAAATCCTTAACAGTTCGCTCAGGTTCACTTGGGGGATCGCGAAACGTTCCTCACCCAGTTTGATAATCTGGCTTGGTATAATGGACAGTGTCAGCGGCAGTTTTATGCGGGCATGTGTTCCCTGTCCCAATTTAGAAATTACATCTATGGTGCCGCCGACCTTTTCAAGGCGGGAGTTAATCTCATCAATACCGGCCACCTGACCAAAAGGGTTGGATTCTTTTTGGTCAGCGAACAGTCCCGGCAAAAAAATATACTTCATTTTATCGGGCTCGGAAATGGCTTCAACTGCCATTTCTTCTGAAATCAGCCCGCTTTCGATAGCTTTGCGAACGATTGCATCTGGATCGATGCCTTTTCCGTCATCGATGATTTCAACGCTGACCTGACCGGCTTCATGGCAAGCCTTGATTTGAATGATTGCCTGCTCTTGCTTTTTCAGATCCTTGCGGATTTCGGCCGATTCAATACCCTGATCAACCACCTTTCGAATCATCCATGTCAATGGCTGCTCGATAGCTTCCATGATCGTTTTATCAAGTTCGACATCCTCACCAGCAACAGAGAGGTCAACCTGTTTTCCGGATCGAAGGGCAAGATCTCTGACGACGTGGGAAAGCCTGTCGAAAAGCATCCCCATGGGCTGCATACGCGTGCGCATGATCTGCTCCTGAATTTCGGAGGTCACCATGTTGATGCGCTGACTTGTTGTTTCCAGAAGCCGTTTGTCGTCGGCGCTGATGGCTTGCAGCAACTGGTTGCGGCCCAGAACCAGTTCTCCTGCCAGATTCATCAACGCATCAAGTGCAGTGATTTCAATGCTAACATTGGTGTTTTCATTAAGGGTTTGCATGGTTGTCCTCGTATGAATAAAAAACAGCGGGAACCTATTTCACCTGTTCCCGCTGCTCGTCAATGGATCAAATTTTAAACTGATCCACCAGATGCTTAAGATTCTCTGATAGGCTGGAAAGCTCCTGGGCGCTGAGATTGACCTGACTGCTGCTGGTGGACATTTCATTCATGGATACACTGACACCGGCGATGTCTCTGGAAATTTCACCGGACACCGACGAACTCTGGTTGACGTTCTCGTTGACTTCCTGGATGCCCTGGGATGCCTGGGCCACGTTGGTGGCAATCTCCTTGGTGGCAGCGGATTGCTGCTCGACGGCAGTTGCGATATTGCCAACCACATCATTGACATCGTTGATGACTTGTGTGATCTCAGTGATCTGTCCCACCGTCATGGACGTGGTCCCCTGAATTCCTTCGATTTTTTCTTTAATATCCTGGGTAGCGGCGGCAGTCTGTTTGGCCAATTCCTTGATCTCGTTGGCAACAACCGCAAAGCCCTTGCCGGCTTCACCGGCGCGGGCCGCCTCGATGGTGGCATTGAGGGCCAACAGGTTGACCTGTTCGGAAATGTCGGTAATGGTCTCGATGACTTTGCCGATGGAATTGGCTGCAGCACCCAATTGATCCATGTTGGTCGAGGCACTTGAAGCTTTGTGGGCTGCCTCATCGGATATCCCCCTGGCCTTTTCTGCATTTTTGGCGATTTCGCCAATCGTGGCGGACATCTCTTCGGATGCCGTGGCCACCATGTTCGTATTGGTGGACGACTGCTCCATGGCCGCGGCCACGGTGTTCATGTTGGCGCTCATCTCTTCAGCCGCGACGGATACGGTGTTGGACTTGTCGGATACATTCTGAATGCCCTGGGTCATCTGTTCAGAGATTGCTGAAAGTTCAGTTGACGATGAAGACAGGGTCTGAACGCCGTTAGTGATTTCCTTGATGATGCCCTGCAGTTTTTCGATGAACACGTTGAACCATTTGGCCAGTTCACCGACTTCGTCCCGGCTGGTGGCTTCCAGACGCATGGTTAGGTCGCCTTCGCCCTGGGCGATGTCCTTGAGACCGGCAACGGCTGCATTAATCGGTCTTACGATGGTTCGTGCGGCAAAGAGGATGACGATGGCCGTGATCAAACCGGCAATAACAGTCACCAGCATGTTTGAATTACGGATAGACCGTGAGGCTGCTAGAAACTCATCCTGGTTCTGGGTCCCGCTGATAGACCAACCGTTTATGCCCACTGGGGCAAAACCGGCAATTTTAGGTGTGCCTTTAAAAATGTATTGCTCCACGCCGGACTTCCCGGCCATCATTTGGTTATTAATGGATTCCATTTCCTTTGCGCTGGTAAGGTTTAACTTGAGCACATATTCAGGTTTCGGGTGAGCAAGGATTAATCCGTCTTTATCGATCATATAACCGTAGCCGGTTTCGCCGATTTTCCTGCCGGAGATGAGGTCTGCAAAATACTCCGCTTTGATTACGGTTCCCAATACGCCGAGGAACGCGCCACCGTCTGACTTGATCGACACACACGCCATGACAATGGGTTTTCCAGTCGCCTTGGAAATGGTCATTTCGCTGATGATTGGAGCATTGCTGTTTTTGGCTCGCACGAAAAATTCACGATCAGCGATGTTAATCCCTTTATAAACATCTCCATTTTCCAGAACGCCGTTGAATATCTGACCTGTTGCATCGGAGATATAGATCCCCTGGTAATGATCGCCCATTTGTGCAAATTGTCGCTTCAGCGACTCGAAGACCGCTTCGGCTTGCTGGCTGGATGCTTCAATTCCGGATGCTTTCACTGAGGCGACAAGATCGACAATCGGTTTTTGCGTTGCCATTGCTGCAACTTTGTCCTTTTCAGTTTCCAGGGTATTACGGGTCATTCTGGCTAAATCCGATGCAATTCCCTGGGCTTGTCCTTCAGATAGTGTCAAAAGGGCGGTCTCAGCTTTGGAAAAGGAAAGATAACCCACAATGACCATGGGTATCAGAACGGCGGCCAGACCACCCATAATCAGTTTCGAAGAGATGGATTGAAGATTGATTTTCATTTCAGTTGCTCCTTGCAGATCAAGTTAACATTAATAAAATGACTTATGGCAGAACAGATTCAAGCCATGGACAATTTGACTGGCCTCTTTTTCAGCCTGATATGCTTTAATCAGATCAGACATGACATATTCGGGAAGGTCCGAGAGCAAAAGCATCTCAAGCCTGCCATTGATCACTGCCAGATGCCGGTTGATTACTTGGAGTGCATTCAATATGGTTTTCCCAGTATCATCCGTCGTGTCTTCAAAGCTTGCATTCTTTATCCCCATCTTCTTTGGGCCTCCAAATATGGTCTTGGTGTGCAGATGTTCCGGTCTTTTTTCAAAGCAACACGCCTATTGTTCTTTTGTATCGGCAAAGGAGATGGGGGCTTAAGGATGAAAGAAACGGGGTAAAATGGGGGGTAAAAACACCTGTTATGGTCTGTGCCGAGGAGCTATTTAATCGCCAAGTGAAGCCAGGTAGTTGTAAAGATTGACTTTCTTATTGGTCAATCCAAGCTTTTCGCGAATGTTTTTCCGATGCCATTGCACTGAACTCGGTGAGAGTCCAAGCATTTGGGCAATCGCCTTGGAATTCTTGCCGTCACGGATAAAATCGGCGATACGAATCTCTGTGGGGGTAAGATTCATATATTTGGCGAATACGGTTTTTGAATAGTTGGAGACGATATCGTTCAGATTGGTATTGATGATATTCACATATGCCTTGGCATCAGCACTGATTTTGCACCCGTCCAGTTCTTCGAGATAGGGAAATACGAAGCGCTTTAATTTAATGAACATATTTTCTTCCACAGACCGTTTTTCAATCTCCCGATGATCAAGGGAAGCTTTCAAAGCCTGGTTGACTTTTTCAAGATAGCTGCTCTTTTCATCCAGTTCCCTTTGCCGCTCTTGAAGGGCGTGGATCATTGTTTTTCGTTCAGTGATATCCCGAACAATTGCTATTCCGTGGGGTGAATCAAGAATCATGAACCGGGTAAGGCTGACCTCCGCGTCGAATTGAGAACCGTTTTTTCTGATAAACCGCCATTCAAAGAATTGGGGCACATCCTTTAGCGCAACTGCTTGTTTTTTAATAATTCCATCCTTTGAGAACTCTCCACCGGGTTGGATCTCCGGTGAAAGCTCCAAAGGGGAAAGACCAATCATTGCTTTGCGGTTAGTGTTAAACATCTCCGACGCTATTTGATTGTAATCCACGATAAGCCCATCCTTGAGTATGAAGATGGCATCATTGGCGGATTCAAAAAGCTGACGGTAGCGGGACTCGCTGGCCCGAAGTTCCTGCTCCGCAATTCGTCGATCGGTGATGTCCTGAAGGGTTTCGATGGCACCGGTCACCCTGCCTTCCTTATCTTTTAGCGGAGCTGCAGTAAAGAACAGCCATTTGCCGTTTTCCCCTAGCTTCGGAAAAAAATCCTCGCCTTGGTAGCCCTCGCGCACCAAACCGGAATTGCTGAATTTATTACCATAGAATTTGGCAAGTTCATTGGAGCTCGCATTCTTTACGATAAGGTCGGCCATCAGTTCCCGGCGTTCAGCATAAAAGGCCTCGCGGTGTTTGTCGGTGCCGATCATATCCCTTGCCGGAATATTTGTCAGGATTTCGCAGGCCTTATTCCAATGGGTGATTTTGCTCTCGGTATCAACGACAAAGGTGGGGATAGGGCTTCCTTCTATAATCTGGGCCGACTTTTGGGTTTCGCCTTCTCGACGTGAAATTTCTTTCATGAGTGTTGATTGCGCAGCGGCGATAATATTTTTTCTTTCTTTCAGCCTCATGTGGCTGAAACCGAATTCGATTATCATTTCTACAAGTTGCTTCAGAGAATGTAAAATGGATTTGATCCGCTTTCCCGGCAAAATGGGCACAGCTGACAGCGCTTCAAGATAAGCGTCTTCATCAAACCCCCATTTCATTGCCCGTTGCTTATATTCTTCAATAGTAATTGCATCCGGAGATTTGAACAGGAATTGACCGGTAAACAGGTTGGCGATATGTTGAGCGTCAATGATAATTGGTACAGCTGCATCGATCATCCCATGAGGGCACTGGTAAATCGCACATCCAGTCCCAGTCAATAATTCATCATTAATTTTAATATCACTTTGAATACACATTCTTTCAGATTCGGGGTGTCTACGGTGAAAATCAGTGCAGATCTTCTGCCAGCCTGAGCCAATCAAAATTTTTCCATCAAGCGAAATAATGGATGCCGAAATCCCCGTTGCCGAATAAAATGCATCGAAAAGACTCTGGAGGCGGTCTACGTTAATCAATTCATCTATGATCAAGCTCATTATTTACCTATCAATTTTATTCATTATTTGTGTCTTACGGGCATGATTACCCGAGCAGGGAATTCATCCATCGGTTTCACTCTACATACCATACTTATAGTGATTTTCGGCCGATGGTGGGTTTTCTTAAAGGAAGATACTGATTTCTAAGGGAAGCTTTGGGTTGGTAGATAGGGTATAATAGGAAGCGATTTACGTAAACCGCTATTTCTTCAATTCGGGATAGATCACATCCTTACAATCTGGACAAATGGTGTGCGTAAAGTCTGAGTTTGTGTGCTCCCTGACGTAGATGTCCAAGGGTCACCACTTCCCATCATCGTCACGGATTCGCTTGCAGGCACTGCAAATAGGTAATAACTCCCGAAGCACCTTGATCTCATCAAGCAGTTTTTGTTTGTCCACCAACGCTTTGGCCAGTTCTCGATTCTGTTTCATCAGCAAATTTTCGAGGTTGTATCACACCCAAATAAGACACATTTGTAGCATATTCTTCATGAAAATTATTTTCCGAGCTCTTCTTTCACTACGATGCCAAGATTCTCTAACGTAAATGGCTTTCTTATATATTTCCCCGCACCCAGCTGTTGAGCTTTTTTAACATCATTTGTTTCAGCAAAACCACTTGCTATGATTGCCTTTTGGTTTGGGTTGTTTTCCAATATCCTTTCATATGTCTCTCGTCCGTTGATACCAGGGTCCATAATCATATCCAGGAGTAGCAAATCTACTTCATGTTTTTTCAAATATTCAATTGCTTCCTCTCCGCTGGACACAGAGATTGCCGAATATCCCAATCTTTCCAAAATCTTCATGGCAATTTCCCTTTGACTTTCGATATCGTCAACAACCAGAATTACTTCCCCATTTCCTTTGTAATCTTCTATCGGCTTGTGCAATTTTTTATCGGAGATAGCTTCTCTGGTTGCCGGAAAAAACAGATCAAAAGTTGTGCTGTTGGCCCCACTTTTCAAATCGATAAACCCTTTATGGTCCTGAACCACATTCCAAACCACAGCCAAGCCCAAACCGGTGCCACTTCGTCCCATCTTTTTTTTTGTGTAGAACGGTTCAAAGATTCTCTCTAAATCTTCTTTTGAAATTCCCGAACCATCATCGGAAACAGAGAGAACTACATATTCGCCTTCATGGAAATCATCAAACCCACGAAAAGGTTTGTCGATATACCGATTTTGGGTTGAGATCGTGATCTTGCCATTTTTCTCAATTGCCTCCGCTGCATTGGAAACCAAATTCATAACAACTTTTCGGATATGAACCTGAGACCCATTGATATTGAATACATTGTTATCCAGATTGGTTTCAATTTTGATGCTTTCATGGAACTGTTTGAGTTTTTCATATTCAGGTGACTTCAAGTAATCAATGATCAAATCATTGAGATTCGTGGGTTCTTTAGTTGTAGCAACACCTCTTGCCACGGTCAGAAGATCCAAAACGATAGCAGCAGCCCTCTGCCCAGATTCCTGTATAGTCTGAATTGGTTTTCGAAGGTTGCTGTCCTCCGGCAAATCCAACAAGAGCAGTTCCGGGTAACTTACGATACCCGATAAAAGATTGTTCAAATCATGTGCAACACCACCCGCCAATAGACCCAACGATTCCATCTTCCTGGATCTTGCTTTGATCTCCTGACTTTCCTGAATCATCCTTTCGGTTTGTTTCCTGTCGGAGATGTCGGACATGGTTGCCAATGCCCTGCCATCTGGTAAGAAAGTGCCCCGAAACTCAATATCTTTCACCTCGCCATTTTTACACGTGACCTTGAATTCGCGGATGACACTTTTTTGGCCCGTTGACATTCTCCAGTCAGCAAGTACCATGTCCCTATACTCAGGATCGGGGTAGGCTTTCGGGAACCAGTCTTTTAAAGTTTTGATTTCCTCCCTGGAATATCCGGTAATATCGGAAAAGCCCCTATTCGAAAGCAGCAGTTCGCCTTCCTGATTCCACACAGTGACCCCCAACATCACATTCTCGAACAAGCTGTCCAGGAGGTCTCGCTGGTTCCGAAGTTCAGTCTGTGCAATAGATTCCCTGCGCTGAAGCAGGTATTGTCGGACCAACAAGCAGACCATGCTGAAGGTAATGATTATGGCCAACACAAATAGCAGATTGACATTCAACAAAAATCGATCAAGTCTACTCCTCTGGTTTTCTAAAATTTTTTGAGCGCTGATTCTGGATTCGCGGATAAGTCCCCGAGATTTGTGATAGGCTTCCTGAATTCGTATCCATGCAATTGTTAACGTTTGCTTGGTCTCAGGACCGTACCCAGAAACACCATCAGATAGCCAGATCTGCAAATCGGCAATTGCCGGGGCAACGACCGCGTGAAAAGCGGACGCTTTTACCATATTGTCAAATACATAAGACTCCCGCAGACCAATGATTTCTTTGTAGACGGCATCAACTTTGGTTTTCAGAAGATTTAAATGCTTTGTGCTTGGTTGGGTCCTGGCTTGATCCGCAGCAGCAACGACCACCGCAAGATCTTCAAGCACGAAAGAAAGGTCATTAAGTTCAGAAAGGAGGGTATTCGGAAGATTTTTTTCGATTGAACGCAGGGTGATATTGGTCAAGATGCCTATTGTTATCATCCCGCCAATAACCACTGTCATGAAAAACCACAGTAGATTCTGAGAAAATGGACGACCATTCTTCATTGCTTTAAAGGCCATTAAAGCGTTTAGAATATTCCTGATAATACTTTTCTGCTCCGGGATGAAGTGGTATCGAGATGCCCACCAAAGCGGTTGCCGGTGTAATCGACTTGCCTTGGGCATGCCCCGTCTCAAACATGGAGTTCATCCGATGAGACCACAGGGCAGCCGTAATTTGATAAACCAACACATCATCCATTGATTCATTGACAACCAAAAGGGCGTGGACCTGAATCGTGGGTATCTCCGGAATGCCGGGGTATACGTTGGCCGGTATCTGACCGGGCACCAAATAAGGGTACTTCACTTCAATCCGGGCGGCGAATTCAGGCAGGATGGGAACAAGTGAGATTCCGATATTTGATAGCTGGCTGACTGCCGCCATGGGTGCACCGGCCATCATGACAAACCCCTGGAGCTCGCCGCTGACGATCTTCTCGTGCGTAAAGACCGGCTTCAGATAAACAGGTAAAAGGTCATTTTCGTTCATGCCGTATGCCTCCAAAACAATGCGCATAACAGCCAATGTCCCGGAACCAATTTCATCAATAGAGATTCTTTTTCCTCGAAGATCATGTACATTTCTTATGTTGGCGTCTTTCCGAGTGACGATTTGGAATTTTTCCGGATATAAGCTGGCAATCGCCCGAATGGATTTGGCCCGGTCGTTACCTGTAAATATCCGATCCCCCCCAAGAGCCCAGGCGGCAACATCTGCCTGAACCAATCCGGCTTCAATCGTACCAGAGACGACGCCTATGACGTTATCTATTGAACCTGCGGAATTTTGGGCAACACCGATGTACCCTGGTACGCCATTTTCGCCAGGTTTACCCGATTCCTCAATTGACGTGTCGCTTGTCAAGCCCCGAGCGATGATCTTACCAATTGGATAATAAACCCCTGTCTGCCCCCCTGTTCCGATGCGAAAAAGATTGGGTTCTTCGGCATTAGAAGATGTTGTCAGAAATAGAACCAATAAAATTAGCCATATACATTTATTGGTTTTCGACTTTAGTAAAAAAATTTTTTCAATTATATGCCGTATTGCGCCTTGCGGTTTTATCGACATTGTTTGAACCTCTTTCGATTACACCGGTTTTATAACGATTGAATAAGCATTCGTGTTGAATGCCTGTAGAAAAAACCAACGTGTGCAAAAAAAGAGCAATTCTGGCATTACCTGTTCTTTATCTTAGGGGAATTTCTAAGAAAATAGCAAGGGGCTCACTATCTTGCGGGTGTTTTTGGGTAAATGAAATGGAACCGGGAACTGTAGTTCGCTATTGGATCGATCGACAGGTGCTTGCTGAAAAGATCAGCCTGCGTAATGAACAGAGAATCATTCTTGCCCCGACCGTCTGGCATCCCAAATGAGGCGGCTATTCGGAAAGGCGATAGACCGATCGGGAATGCAGTCCTTTCATCACAAAAGATAGAAATTTCGATAGTTTATTTATTATTTAATTACAGATGGTTACAACAATGAATCGGAAATTGACAAATGATGGTGGAAAATCACCGGATATTGACAAAACTCATTAGCGGTCGTTGCCATTTTTCGTTGTGACTCGGTTAATATTGTCAATGATTTCAAGCCCCCCATTGTCACCGTTCGTTGGAGCTTACAGTGTATGTGGGTTCTCTCGAATGATGTCAATCCCACAACGAACGGTGACAATATTTCACAAGGAATGTTGTCATTGGAATAATTCCTTTTTATTCTAATGGGTTGACTTCTGAGAAGTCGGCCCATTTTTATTGGCATAACCTCATCACGCGGAATAAATGAATTGTTTCAATCGTTTTATCAGTTCTCACAAATTCGAAAAATGCCATTTAATGTTGGTCGCCGAGCACTGACGAAGGATCAAAACACACTATCTAATCTCTTCAAATCTAATCGCCTGCTCCAAAGCATCTTCAACAAAATCGATAAACCGAATGCCACAGCTATCGCAGTATGCGCTAAGCTCAGCATGAAGGTCAGGGTCAATTGGGATATGCGCTTTATCCATTAATGTTCCCAGTATCCTGTATTCTAAAAATTTTCTATTCGTTTGGGCAAGAAAGTAAACTGTTCAACCTTCATTAGCCTTATAGGACTTTGGATTTGCCTGCCAGATCCGAAACCGGACTTCGACGCCTTCGGGCACATAAACCACAACAGGCAAACGGCTATTATATCTGATTAGGTAGGGCTCTCCGCCGAGGCGGATAAATCGGTCCACCTTCGGTGCGTTTGGATCAACGGCCATCAGTGTGCCAGCCATTGGCCCCAACTCGCTGACCACATAGCGCGTAAAACCCCAGCCGACGATGGATTCTTTCTTAATTTGACCACCGAAAAAGTATTGGTTGCTTTCATCAATCTTGACGGTTTGGCCAACAATCAGTTCAACCTGATAATTTGATTCCTCATCTTGTTCGGCAAGTTGGATGACATAACGGATCTGCCCCTTATCAGGAGGTGGAAACGCTCTCATATTATCTCCGCCGTATACTGTAAATGCGATTAATGTGGAAAATATAGCTGTAACTGCTAACGCGACTTTCATTTTTTTCTCCGCTGTGAGGTTATTTATCCACGCAATATGTGCATATTGCATCTTAAATGATCTAATTTTCCTTCCTTCCTGAAATACCGATTAGTTATTAGGGCTATATTCATCACCCCCAACGATTTGAAGAATAGACTATCATTAACCAGAATCATCTTTTAGCATCAGATTTGCTCAGTTGAGATATTTACCCTTTTCAGAAGAAGTTCAAGATTCGCTACTGCAAAATTACATTATATTCGGTGTGTTATTAAGATTATCGTTCAATGGCCATATAAAGTTCAAAATCTTGAATTTTCTCCAATTAAACAATTGTAAATATAAATACAACGCTTTACGCTTTTGTTGAGTAAAAAAGGGTTTATAGTCGTGAATATTTTTCACAAAAACTTATGTCGTCAGCCAAGCCCACCAGAAAGAGCAATCGGCTGATATCACCTTAACATATTGTTATAGATAGGTATTAATTATTTCAATCATCACAATATCGAGTTCCGTCAAACTTGGCAAAGAATTTGCTTTGCAAGTATGTAACCTAATAATTTTTCATCTGTACTCCTCCTTAACGGTTAATCGGCTTCACCCCGGTTAACCGTTATCTTTTCTGATTGCTGAGAATTAGGTACTATCGAAAAACCGATCATTCTATGTCATGTTGCTCAATACGGCCACACCAAATTTCTGTTCAGGTTAAAAGACAACCACACTACGAAATCCAGCCCAACCTCCTTCATGAGATAGTTTTTTTTATTCCTCTGTAGTTGCCGATTTCCAAACCAAATACATAATTGAGATCAGTCCCGTCATTCAGTACCCCCCTCTGGAACATGAGTTCAATTTCAGAACAATTCGGGAAACCATGTTTTTCTTGAAGGTTGGTGTTTGGACACTAACAGAAAAAGGCAGAGCCCCGTTAGAGGCTCTGCCTTTATTGTTCCAACTGATCAGCGAGATAAATGATAGCTCTTGGTATATCGACGCTCTGCCGTTAATCATGCCCTCAGATCTTACAGGTTGCTCCTGATGTCCGGCCAGTCATACATCGGTTGATGAAGTAACTCAGCGTAAGCAGAGTAATCGCAGTTCCAATCATAGGGCACCGTCCTTTCAGTTAACCTGCAACATCGATCCCCATGTCACAGCCCAGGTTCGGGTCTTTGTTTTCACACTCGAAGTTTCTTTCGCGGGTGTCAACGTGTCCATCATTCTTGTTGTCAAAGTAATCCTGAATTCTATCGTCAGCCATGGTATCACCTCACAGGAATTTATTTAGTTGTTTGTTGGATTGACGGATGTTTCCGTTTCGTTGATAATAAATTACAGCATCCAGCCAAATATACAATGTGAGCCGGTTGACCGTATGGTAAGAGGTAAAAACTACCCACTCATTGTAAACTGACTGAGCCGTCGCCAACCTGCAGGATACCCGAACATCAGTCAGAACCTGATCTCGAAAATAAGGATCAGTGTTCAGGGCAAGGCTTGCAACGGCGAAAAAAGCGCAGCATACAGAAAGTATGTGAGCATGTTTAGCCGTTGCCTGACGCTGCCATGGGCGCTTAGACTATTTTTGATCAGGTTCTAATCTGATTTCCTGCACTTCATCTGCGGTGCACCAACCCCCCACGTGATCGACGCTTCGCCCCAATGCTCCCAATAGGTCTCGTTGCGGCCCTGATACTTTGCGCCACTGCCGCTGGGCTGCAGGTACATCAGCGAGACGCTGTCGCCGCGTTCGGCGATCACGGTCGGAGGATCGGTTGAAAAGAATGTGACGATGACCTCATTGGCGGGATTCCCGTCACAGATGAAGCGGACCGGGCCGATACCCTCAACCAGCCGATACTTGGCCTGCAGTTCGGCGATCCGACGTTGGTATTCGTCCTGGACGCATGCATGCGGGTCGTCGCTCTTCCAGCATTCGTTCCGCCCCTTGATCCAGCCGCGCTGCTCCGCCTTCAGAAAAGGCGGATGCGCGTTGGTCGCTTTCTTGGCTGCGGCGGAGTAGATGGCAGACAGCTTGCGATCGAGCGCGGACAAATCATCGTCCTTGCAGATCATCTCCTCGATGGTGTTGGCCCCTGCTTGGTCACAGTCGTACGAAGGGCCCGTTGAAAGGATCGAACCATTCAGGTTTTGATTATTTTCCGATGATGGGGCAAATCTTTCACGTACCATCTGATCGATGTGGCGGCACCAGGTTTGGCTGTCACGCCCGGGTAGATCCGGATTGCCTCGAATCCCGAGCTTAAACTCGATCACCGACTTCCATTCGTCAGTGCCGACATCCGGCCCGTGGCCGTGGTTGTCGCCTGTTGGTATGTTCGCTTCGATGAATCGGTACCACGGATCGGAGCAGAGCGTCCCCGCCGCCATGCCCGGCCGGCGATCATCGCTTGCCGGGGCGCACACGGCCATAAATGTGACGGCAATCGCTATCCACCTGATCATCGAGGGTCCTCCTGTATAACTGCTTTCATTGCATTCTTGACTTTCCCACAGCGATCACGACAGACCCCAACCGTTTTTCAGTCTCTACTCTTCGATGAGCATCGGCAGCCTGCTCAAACGAATAGACCTTGTCGACGATTGATTTGATTTTACCCGCTTCAATCATCTCCTTGAGAACGAGCAGTTCTTCTTCCTTTTCTCCGGCAAAGGCAAAAATCGCCTTCTTGTCCGTAAATGCTGAGGTCAGAACAGACCTCAGCATGTCGGAAATACGCGGATTGGCCATCAGGTAGCGCCCCTTGGGCGTCAGGGCATTAACGCACCCGGTATAGGAACTTTTGGCAACCATGCTGAAAATCACGTCATATTGCTGACCGCGTTTTGTGAAGTCTGCTTTTGTATAGTCGATGAAATGGTCGGCTCCGATGCGGCGCAGCATTTCTTCTTTGATGGTGCTGTCGACCGCCGTCACCTCGGCACCCATCGATTTGGCAATCTGAACCCCAAACGTGCCGATGCTTCCGCCTGCGCCGTTTATCAGGATTTTTTCTCCATTTTGGATATTCGCTTTTCTTAAAAAGTGAAGGGCGTTCAAGCCGCCCAGAGGCACCGCCGCAGCCTCTTCAACGCTCACATTGCACGGTTTCGGCGCCAGGGTGCAGCTGGCCGGCAGACATACGTATTCAGCATGTGCGCCCAACCGCAATCCGGCAGACCCAAAAACCGGGTCCCCCTTCTTGAATTTCGAAACCGCTTTACCGACGGATTCCACCTTCCCGGCAAAATATCCGCCCAGGATCTGTTTCTTTGGTTGTTTAAGTCCCCATGCAACCCGCAAAGGCAGCCAAAACCACTTGACCTGGAAATTGAAGCTTCGCATTTCACAGTCAGCCTTTGTCACCTCTGCCGCATGAACGTGAATCAGGATTTCATCGGCTTTGGGTACTGGTTTCTCAACCGTTTTGACCTGAAGCACATCTGGTGATCCGTATGTTGTGTATACAACCGCTTTCATCGATAGGCGTCCAGGGATGTTTTCGTTCAATTTTTCAAAATCCACCCTGAGGGCAGGGGTTTCTTCCTCGGATAGCACCCAAACTATCATAGGATTAAGAACGGCGACAAAGAAAAACAAAGGAGGCGGAAGCATGGCGACATCGATTGCTTTGGTAAAAATCCAGTAGTCTGGAACGGAAAAATTAACAAGGGGGTCGCCGTTTAGCGGGCGACCCCTTTTCCGCATCCCCATTTCCCGCCCGATCCACCGCCATCTGTTCGCCTGGCGAAAAGAACTACCGGGGCTGCTTTGCCGGCACCACCAGCAGGCGGGGTATCAGCACCTCGTCGGGCTGTTCGAGGATAAAGCGGACGCAGCGGGCCACGTCTTCAGGTGCCAGCATCCCCTGGGCCGGATCGAACTTTTGTTTCTCGGCCCAGTGTTCGAAGAGGTTGGTGTTCGTCCGGCCCGGCTCGACCACGGCCACCTTGACCCCGCTTCCGGCCAGCTCCATTCTCAGCGCGTCGGTCAACGCTTCCACGGCGAACTTGGTGCCGTTGTATACGCCCAGGTTGGGGAAGGTCTTGAGCCCCGCAAGGCTCGAGGTATTGATCAGAAAACCGCTTCCCTTTGATTTCATGTGTCGAAGCGCCACGTAGCTCATACGCACAACCGACTCGAAGTTGAGCCGGACCATGGAGCAAAGCGCCTCGAGGTCGGCCTCGTCAATGCTGCCGATGTTCATGACCCCGGCGTTGTTGAAAACGGCGTCGAGCCGTCCGAATTTTTCAATGGCGGTATCGACGAGCCTTGGCGGCAGGGCCGGGTCGATCATATCGCCGGCGACCACCTCTGCACCGGGCAACCGTTTTGCCAGGCGGTCAAGCCGATCCTTGTTGCGGGCGGTGAGCAGGCACTTCATCCCGGCTTCAGCCAGCAGTTCGGCGGTTGCTTTTCCGATGCCGCTGTTGGCCCCGGTAATGAGAATGACTTTTCCTTTCAGGTCCATTGTGCACCTCCACGTGATGGTATTGTATCTGTCGCTATGGGGTGTACGGTGTGACTGGCGAAAACCCGCCGGTTCCGTTTTGTCGATGCCCGGCAGCACAGACCCGGTTCACCCTGTTTTTGAGACCGGCGCCAATCCATTGCTCAATCGAGAAGGTTCGTCCTTATGGGATGGATCGCTGATGGGGGTCAAAATCAGGGCTCCCCGTCACCTCGCGCAGTTTTTCCTGGAGACGCGAATCGGTGACATGTTCGAAATGGTGAGCGTGCCGGTGGACGTCCTCATCGCAGTAGCCCATAACGTTGCAAAGATAAGTTTCCCATAGACGATGGGAGCGGATCAATCCCTTTGCTTTCTGCTCGCCTTTGTTTGTCAGGGACAGCATTTCCTTGCTTGATTGAACCAATCCTTGCCGCAAGAGCCTCCAGGCCATCAGACGGACGGTGGATTTGGCTTTCAGCGCATTCTGCAGCTCATTGATGGAAACCGGCGCTGTCTCCAGCGCTGACAGTTCCTGATAACGGTAGAGAAAGCCCAATATGTCGTCACCGACGATGCTCAATCCGAGGTGAAGCTGGCCCAGCGCCCGTCCAATCACCCCATAGCGCGGTGAAAAGAGAAATACCAACAGAAACAACAAGCCGGTGGTAAGGGCCATCATACCCGCCGTACTGGTGTCCTGGAAACCGAACCATTGCGGAATGGTAATGGCGCCCACATGTCCCAGGACAGCCGAAAGAATGGCAAAGACAATGCTCAAAGCGAGCATATTGCCCAACCGGTCGGTCATCAGGTGTGCAGCAGCGCCGGGAACGATAAGCATGGCAATAACCAGAATGCTGCCCACACTTTCGAACGCGGCGACCGTGGTTGCCGCCACCAGGGTCATAAAACCGTAGTGCATGAGGTTGGCATTGATACCCATCGTGGTCGCCAGGTTCGGATCGAAGGCGGTGATTCGAAGTTCTTTGAAAAAAGCGATCACGAATATCGCATTGACGAGCAACATCATCCCGCTGGTAACGGCGGCCCGGGGAATGTCGTGACCAAACAGCAGCATCGTGTCCAGCGGAGTGAGTTCGATCGCACCGTAAAGCACGCAACTCGGATCCAAGTCCACATGGTCGGCCGCCTGACGAATGAGAATCAGTCCAATGGCAAACAAGGTAGTGAAAACGACGCCCATAGACGCGCCGCGATCGAGTCCGCTGAGCCGATCGATGCTCTGGATCAGCAAGGTAGTCACCACGCCGATGAGAATGGCTCCCAAAAGCATGGGCAGGCTGTCGCGGCTGCCGGTGACTAAAAATGCGACCGCCAGCCCCGGAAGCACGGCGTGGCTGATTGCATCACCCATCATGCTCATGCGCCTGAGGACCAGATAGTTTCCCAAGAGCGCACAGGCGGCGGCGCTCAGGGCGCCGACCGCCACGATCCATGTATCGATAAAGGTCCATTCCACGGTCAGCGGGCTCCTTTCATATCGGTCAACCGGTGGGGACTGGGCGGCGGATCATGCTCCCGCTGGGAATCCAACAGCGTTCTCAGGCTTCGAATCAGGTCCGGATCCAGGACATGCTCGATGCGGTCGGCGCTGAGGTCCACCATGCCCGGGGCCACATCGGCATGGGTGATCAGGTAGGTTTCCCAGAGCCGGTGGCGGAGAACGACTTCACGGGCGGCAGCCCCGCCACTTTCAGTGAGCCGAATCGTCCCGTCATTGGGCTGGCGGATCAGACCCTGACGACTCAGCCGGTGCAAGGTCCGCTTCAGGTCCCTCGCCGGCCACGCCCGACGGAGCATGAGCGTTCCAGCCCGCGGTGGCCGCTTGTCGCCATCGGTCACCGACTCCCCCCATTCGTGCAAATCTCTGAGCAGGTTTTCGTTCATGATTTTGCGTCGCAGCCGCAATCGATCCAGCCCCAGACGCAGCAGCCCCCGGGTCGAACCGAAGACCATGCTGATGATGAAAAAAAAGGAAGCAACCAGGACGATGACGGCCCCGGCAGGCAGGTTGGCCATCAAGGCAGACATACCCGAACCCAGAAAACCGCTCAGTGCACCAAAAAGACCGGAAAGACCGAGCAGCGTGGGCAGACGATGGGTCCAGAAACGGGCAGACGCGGCCGGAATGATCAGCAAGGCCACAACCAGGATCAATCCCACGGCCTGCAGACCGATGACGGTTACCAGGACAACAAGGGTCATCATCAGAAGATCGAGCCGTGTCACGGGCCAGCCCTGGGTCTGACCGAAATCGGCGTCAAAACAGATCAGGGAGAACTCCTTGAAAAATGCGATGCAGGCAATGGCTGCCACCAGGGCTGTGACGGCGATCAAAAGGGCGTCGGAGAACAGCATGGACGCGGTCTTGCCATAGATAAAAGACGACAGGCCGGCGGCGTTGCCCGCGTCCATGCGAGTGGCCATGCCCATCAGGGCGATACCCAGACCGAAATAAACGCTCAGTACGATGCCCAGCGCCGCATCGTCCTTCAAGCGTGAAAATCGTTGAATGGCCAGCACGGATACGGTGCCCAATACGGAGAATACCGCCGCACCGACAATAAGTGGAAGCAGCTGTTTGCCATCACCCGTCAGCAGCGTCATGACGATAAACGCCAGGGCAATACCCGGCAGCGTGGCGTGGCTGAGCGTATCACTGAGCAGCGCGCGCTTGCGCAGCACCAAAAAGGTGCCGATCAACCCTGCAGCCAATCCGAGCAGCGTCGTCCCGACCACCACCACCCGGGTATTGTAGTCTTGAAAGGTGAACACCCGCATGACGTCACCCAACGGCTCATCCGCCAGAACGGCCTGGGCGTCAGCCGGGAAGACGGCCAACAGGGTGAACAGCAACACGGCGCCCGACAGGCGGATCCCCTTAGCGTTCAGGTCCATGACTCATCCTTGGGTTGGAGGAAAGTGAGGGCCTTTGGCCACCTCATCCAGCGCCTGGCTCAGCAGGGTGAGACGGCCGCCATAGGTTTTCTTGAGGTTTTCTTCGTTGAAAACCGGGTCGACCGGACCGGCGGCCACCAGGCGCATGTTCAACAGCACCACATGATCGAAATAGGTGGGCACGGTCTGAAGGTCGTGATGGACGACCACACAGGTTTTGCCGGCCGCTTTGAGTTCCTTGAGCAGGGCGATGATGGCCCGCTCCGTGGCCACGTCCACACCGGCAAACGGTTCATCCATAAAATAGAGCTGGGCATCCTGGGCAAGGGCTCTGGCAAGGAAAACCCGCTGCTGCTGGCCGCCGGAAAGCTGGCTGATCTGACGCTTGGCGAAATTGGCCATGCCCACTTTTTCCAGGGCTTCCATTGCGATCTGGCGGTGGGATCGGCTGATCGGCCGGAACCAGCCGATGCGCCGATATAGCCCCATGGCCACCACGTCAAGCGCATTTACCGGGAAATCCCAATCCACACTTTCGCGCTGAGGAACATACCCCACCAAATGCCGCTGGTTTTCATAGGACTCGCCGTAAATGGTTACCGAACCTGATGCGCGGGGCACCAACCCGAGCACGGCTTTGATGAATGTGCTCTTGCCGGCGCCGTTTGGGCCGACGACGGCGATCAGCCGGCCTTCGGGCAATGTCAGATCGATGTCCCAAAGCACCGGTTTGCGATGGTAGGCGACGGTGAGGTCGTTGACCCAAAGCGGCGCCTCCTCGGGTAGTGGCGTTGCGGGTGAGGATGGGATGGATGGTTGCTGGGATTGAGCCATATCTGCGCTTGCCCTTCCTGGTTGGATTGCCGGATGCAATACGGTTGACCCAATCAATCTGTTGAAAGCTTGTCCTGCATGCCCCTGGCGGGTACCTTGCCGCCCAAAGCCTTGGCAATCACCGTAATGTTGTGGTCGATCATGCCTTCATACGTACCTTCGTAGGTGCCCGGAGGTCCCATGGCATCGGAGAAAAGGCTGCCGCCGATACTGACCCGGTGGTCCCGGGCAGCCGCTCCCTCGATGAGCGCCTTGACATTCTTGTCCGAAACGCTGGTTTCAACGAAGACGGCGGGTATGCGACGGTTGACCAGCAGGTCCACCAGTCGGTTGATATCCTTGAGTCCGGCCTCCGATTCAGTGGAAATCCCTTGGATGCCCTTCACCTCGATGCCGTAGGCCCGGCCCATGTAGCTGAAGGCATCATGGGCCGTAAGCAGGACGCGCTGATTCTCGGGAATGGAATGGATCGCGCTGCGGGCGTATGCGTCCAGACGCTCGAGACGGGATTGATACGCCTCGGCATTTTTGCGGTATTCGTCAGCGCTGGCAGGGTCGAACTCGACCAGCTTGCTGGAGACGACCGCTACGGCCTTGCTCCAGCCCTGGACATCCATCCATACATGCGGATCATGGTGACCGGTTTGCCTGTCACGCAAGAGATAATCTTCACTTAACAACTCCGTGACGGCGTGAACCGGACGTTTGCGGGAGATCTTGGCCAGGATATCTGTCATTTGGCCTTCCAACAGAATACCCGAGTAGAAAATAATGTCCGATCTGAGCAGCACGGCCACATCGCCGCGGGTGGGGCTGTAGACATGCGGGTCCACCCCGGAACCGATGATGTTGGTCACGTCGGCCTTGTCACCGGCAACTTCGCGAACGATATCGGCCACCATTCCCACAGTGGCACCGACACGGATGGGGTAGTTGCCATTGAACGTCCTGGCCGGGGCCGGTGCCGCCCCCATCAGGACCGTCAGGACAGCCACGATCATCCAACGCGTCCATGCTGAGTACCCGATGCGTAAAAAATACGTCATGTTAATGCCCCCCTGCCATTATCTGGAAACGTCCAAGCGACACATAAAAACTAAGCCTGAATAATTTTAGGTCAACCTAAAAATATTTTTCGGAGATAAGATTCTTGAAATCATGCTCGCCCTGTCGGCACGGATTCCCGGGAACCAAAAGATAGTCGGAGTCGGATGCAATTCGGTTGGGTCTGACGTTTAACCTGACGTTGATTCGCTCAAAACGTAAATGTGCGCGGCGGCCTTAAGGCCGATGACCGTATCATGTGCACCTCGATCGCTGATGATCCGCAGACTGAGGGTCTCACCGACAGCGGACTGAGAAACGATTTCACCCATGCTGTCGATGCCGAGATCCAACTCATCCAGGTAAGTGAGTATGCCATCCATGCCAGGATCAACGCGCACGATGCGAAACCGTTCTCCAGGGACAAGCGACGCTAACGGTTCGCCCAGTGGTGAACCGATCCGGCCTGATTCGTCGGGTATCGGTTCGCCGTGGGGGTCGCGCGTCGGGTGATTCAGCAGGCTGTCCATTGCACGGATCACGCGGTCCGATAAATGATGTTCAAGCGCCTCAGCCTCTTCGTGGACCGAATCCCAGTCCAGCTTTAGAATCCGAGACAGGAACGTTTCCAACAGACGGTGCCTGCGGATAACATCGATGGCTTTCAATCGACCCTGCCGGGTGAGGGTTGCTCCATGATGCTGCAGGTAGTCAATCAAAGGCGGCGACATGCCTGCCATGCGTTTGAGCATCTCGGATACCGAACCGGATGAAATTCCCAGGTTTTCTGCCAGTGCACCTGTTTTGACAATGCTTTCCTTCTCCTGGAGAGCATATATCGCTTTCAAATAATCTTCGACTGAGGTTGAAGGCATTGCGAAACAATCCTGACTGAACCGCGATAGCGAGCGCATTCCCCGCTGCTTGCGGCGGGGTAAGCGAGCGAACTTAAAAACGATTTTTTTATCCCTACGGTGAACCCTCCCCGCGGATTGCCGCGGGGAGGGTTCAATCCCATCTGGATGCTGTATTTTTAATTCCTTCACCCGTTCATGAAAACTGAACATGCGGGTGTCAACGCTGACTCTGAAAAAATGGTGACGATGACTCTTCGTACCACATGCAAAGCGGTTTGTCTTGATGGACGATACCCTCGCACACCATTCGATTGACAGCGCTGAGTTGGCAATCTATAGATACCCCCGGACAAGCCTGAAGGTTGCAGTGCCGACCCAATCAGGGCATGTCATGGTGACGTCACGGGACATCCCTGTAAAACCGAAAAGCCGGCCCCCGAAAACAGATAAACCAAACAGTCACTCGACGCCATGCCCATTTCAGCGATTCTGATCGCCGCGATCTTTCTCATCTCCCTGGTGCTGACCATGGTCGGCCTTGGCGGGGGGCTTATTTTTTCACCGCTTTTCGTGATTCTCGGATTCGCCAAATCCGAGGCCGCATCGGCGTCGCTGTTCCTGAACCTGATCGCCGCGGCTTCGGCGGCATATACCTATTCATGCAAAAAGATGGTTGATTTCACCCTGGCCATCCCCCTGATCATATCATCGAGTCTGGCCGCGCCCATCGGGTCGGTGATCAATATGCGCATCGATCTGAAACCGTTCTTGATCACCATGGCCGTGGTGCTGGCCCTGGCCGGTGTTCGCATGCTGATATCACCGCCGGATGAAGCTGAAAGCGGCCGCATGAAATCGTCGGGGAAGATCATCGGGGGCATTGGCATCGGTGCCTGTATCGGCCTCTTGGGTGGGATGCTGGGTATTGGCGGCGGCGTGTTTGTCGTGCCGCTGCTGATCTACGTGCTTAAAACGCCGACCAAAATCGCCGCCGCGTCATCGACCTTCATCGTCTGTTTCTCGTCCCTGACCGGTTTTTTGGGTTACGCGTCCATGGAAACCATCAACTGGCTGTTCATCCTGCCCGCCGCCGTGGCCTCATTTGCGGGCGGCCAGGCCGGCGCAAGGATAATGAGCGCCAGATTGAAGGGTAAAAGCATCCGAATCATCTTCAGCTGCATTCTCTTCGCCTTGTGCATCAATCTGATCCATCGCTCATTGTTCACCTGACAAGAAGCATCCATGTCCGAAGGCGTCAAGTTTGGTTGAGTGAAGCTGGCCGAGCCATCGGCGGATTTCAAATGCGAGAATCCCGACAAGCACCTGGGATGTGATCGGGGAATCGATGGAATGGGTTAATTGAATCGAACTGCCCGTCTTACTGCTTTTTAATGCTCTAATTTCTTGTCTTGAGCGATTGACCCTTTCCCTCGGCAAACCACGGGCAATGCGCTGGCTGCCGCGATTCAATTCGAGCCAATCGAGCGGGTATGACAGCCAATCTGGTCAGCAAGCGCCAGGGCCTGATGGTAATAGTATGTAGCACTGTCCATATCGCCTTTTTTGCGCATCAGGTCTGAAAAACGGTGTAAACTTGGCAAAAGCTCGGTAAGGACTCCCAGGCTTGTCGATAGTTCAATGCTCTTTTTCATGTTCTGCTCAACCTTGTTCCAGTCCGGATATCTTCCCGCCGACGCCAACACCGCCATGGCGCGGTGGCTTGAAATTCTGCCCCATCGCTGCCCTGATTGACTGATCTCCATCGCATTTTTATTCATCGATTCGGCCTTGGCATAACTTCCATGCAGGGCCAGGTTTTCAGCGAAAAGAGAGTAAAAAAAATGCAGCGCCAGCACGGAGTCCGTGTTGAGCATCATTTTGATGGCCTGCTCCATAATTTTCAGCCCATTTTTCCGGTCTCCAGCATTGAACAGGGTCGCCCCCTTGAAGAAGGTCGCCCAGATAATGGGCAGCGAGTTATCCATTTTTTTGGAAATGTCGATACATTTCATGCAATTATTAATCGCTGCCGTCCATCTGCCATACCAGAAATGAATCGATCCCAAATAGCCAAAGGCCATCGCTTCAAATGTCGGAATCTTATTTTTTCTCGCAATCCTTATCGCCTCGGCAATGGTTTTCATGCCGCTCCTGTAGTTCCCGGTCATCCCCCTCAGCAACCCGAGTATGGCGGTGGAATAGACGATGTCATCCCATTTCTCAAATGGTTTGAGTCGTTCGAGGCCGTCGGTCAGGTATTTTATGCCTTTCGAATAATCTCCCGTATACAGGCAGGCACGCCCCAGCAGATTGTACGAAATGGCCAACAATTCATGCTCACCCAACTCTCCAGCCAATTGAATGCATTCTTCCACCCTGGGGATGGCTTCGACAAAATCTCCCTGCATGTACCCAAACTTTCCGACCCAGTAGAGCACCTCAGCGGTTCGTTGCCGTCTGTCGAATGCTTTCGCATAATCCAGCGACCTTTTCAGTGAACGCCTGATCTCATCTGAAGGGGCATATTGAGATACTTCAGCCCATTTAATGGAAAGGTCAATGTATTTGCGCTGGCCTTCGGGCGCTGATCCGGTTTCATCCAAAATCGTTAACGCAGTTTGATAATACTGCCTCGATTCCGACAGGGAGTGGACGCGGCCGGCCTTTTCCCCGGCCATTTCTGTATAGTGCAATGCTTTTTTCAGATTGGTACTTTTTGAATAATGATAAGCCAGTTTTTCGCATTGCTCCTCGAGGCGATCCGCATAAACGTCTTCCATCGCACGACCCACGGCGTTGTGAAACTCTTTTCGCTTTTTCAAAAGCAAGCTCTCGTATGCGGCAACCTGCGTCAATACGTGCTTGAACATATATTCCGCTTCCGGAGCCAAACTTGTCTGCTGGATCAATTCCTGTGATTTAAGGACTTCAAGCGAAACCGGCAGCTGGTGGTGGGAACGGGTTGTCCTTTCGAGGATGCGAAACGGAAATTCCCTGCCGATGACCGCGGCCAGCTGGAGCGTCTCCTTCACATGACTGTCCAGGCGATCCAATCTTGCTCTGATGACAGCCTGGACGGAAGCAGGCATGCTGAGCTTGTCTGGCGAATTGACCAGGGTTGCATGATTGTGGGCAATTCGAACAGAGCCGTCTTCAATCAACGCCCTGCACAGCTCTTCGTTATAAAACGGGTTGCCGCCCGTACGGTCGTGAATGAAGGATGCAATGCCGTCAGAAAGATCAGCGACTTTCCATACCGATCGGATTGTATTGGCTGTTTCCTGCAGCCCCATCGCTTTCAGGGAAACTTGCGTGTGATTCTTCCAATCGGGCCAATGGGTTGTGCGCTCCGGTCGAGAGAGGACCACGAGCATCAGCGGATAGGTTTCCATCTGACCGACCAGCCGTATCAGGATTTCATCCGAGGCTTCGTCCACCCAGTGCCAGTCTTCGAGAACGATGACCATCGGTTTTTGCCTGATGCTGGAAAAAATAAGTTCAATCAGTGCCCGTTTTAGTGATTGTTTAAGCTGCTGACCCCTTTGATCCTTCGAAAGCCGGTAGTTGCTGCTCGTTATGGAAAGCACATGCAGAAACAGGGGAAGATGCCTCTCCAATGAGGGATCGATGGCAAGAATGGCCGATATGGCTTTTTTTTCCAGTTCCGAAGGCGTGTCTTCCTCTTTCAGCAACAGCCCGCGTCTCAACAGATCAATAAATGGCAAATAGGGCATATTGCTGCCGAAAGCCTGACAGCGCCCCTGCAATACGATTATTTTGTTTCTGTCGATGCGGTGACGAAATTCATAGGCGAGGCGGCTTTTTCCCACACCGGCATCACCGATGATGGTTACGAATTGACCCCTTCCGGTCATGGCTTTATCCAGGCACACCTTGAGTTTTGACAATTCCTGGCGTCTGCCGATGAAATCCGTGAAGCCTTGACGCTGGGAGGCATCGAATCGGGTCCTTACATTTAACTTTCCCAGAACCTGATGAGGTTTGACGACCCGGGTTATTCCTTTAAGATTTACCTGGCCAAGCGGCTTGGTTTCGAAAAAAGGGGCAACCAGTTGATGGGTTTGCTGGCTGACCCATATTTCATTCGGCTTGGCAAGATCGGCGAGCCTCGAAGCCAGATTCAGCGTATCCCCCACAACGCCGTGGATGCCCTTTTCGACGCTCATGTCACCACTGACGACAAGCCCCGTGTGAATACCGCTATGCATGCTCAAGCGGTGGTCGATCCGATGGTTCAAATCGGGACTGACCGATTGTACGAAACGATGAATCTCCAGGGCTGCATTGACCGCTCTCACCGGATCATCCTCACGCACCGCCGGAAGCCCAAAAATGGCCAGGATGGCGTCCCCGATGTATTTTTCAATAAAGCCATGATGTTTCATCAATATCTTGGCGATCTCGGTAAAAAGGCGGCTTGATATCTCTCTGACTTCTTCCGGATCGAGTTTTTCTGACATGGTGGTATACCCGGAAAGGTCGCAAAAAAGAACAGTCACATGTTTGCGTTCCCCACCCGCTCCCGCCGTGGCTTCTTCTTTGATCCGTTTTATCCGGTGCAGTTCCAGACCGCACGCGCCGCAGAACTTGTGCGTCGCGCGCACCTCCATTTTACACCGCGGGCACAGCAAGGGAAGCCTGGACCCGCATTCGGTGCAGAATTTCTTTTCATCAGCATTCAAGGTACGGCAGTTCGGACATTTCATCGAAATTGTCCCCGAATGAAAAGGGCCGCCATCAGGCCTGAGCGCGGCGGCGCTTTGGCCTGACGTCCCAATAGCAGGATCGAACCCTCCCCGCGGCAAACTGCGGGGAATGTTCTGCCGGCAGCGGCGGCGCTGCGCAGCACCCCAAAGAAGAAACATCGATTTTCAGTTCGCTCGCCAACCCCGCCGCAAGCGACGGGGATTGTGCTCGCTGTCGCGGTTCAAATGTGTTGAATAGGCACCGGGAATGGTGAGAACCTTGTCTAAAATACCACAATGTAGTATGTTAGACAATCGACCCTTGTACGGCCCGCCGGCTGCCGATGGCAGGCGATCGAACGATGGCTGCCGTAGCGATGTCCGGGCCATTCACACTAAATGACTGTTTTACAAAAGAAATCAAGAGGAAATGGATCATGCATATCAAAAAAGATGATCTTCCCATAAAGGTAAATGCTCCCGGTGCGGTGGCGCGCCAGATGACGGACTTTGGCGATGCTTCAGATTATGGAATGCTCGGTGCTGAACACTTCAAGATGGACGCGGGGACCGATATTGCCCCCCTGCTCCAAGGTCTTGAAAATGACCACTGTCAGGCCCCCCACTGGGGTTACGTCGTAAAGGGCGAGATCGCCGTCACCTACACGGATGGAAAGAAGGAGGGTGTCCAGACCGGGGATCTTTTTTATTGGCCGCCCGGTCATTCCGTGAAAGTGATCCGAGATGCCGAATTCGTGCTTTTCAGCCCGCAGCACGAACACACGCAAGTGTTTGACCACATCAACGCCAAACTCAGTGCGTAATATCGAGGGATCGCCGTCGCCAGCATGCAACGCCATTGCTTATGAATTGTCAGTGCAGGCTGGGAATCGATGTCGCGGGATAGTTGAAAGGAAACTGCCCGATGACAGGTTCGACACCGGCGCGCACAGCGCTGGCCTGCTCGATTAACCCATGCATGGCAATGCAAGCATGGCCGGCCGGACATCGGCAGCCGCCTGCACGATCTGGGGGCATAATCGACAGCAGGGATTCAACACACCAGGTAATTGCATTCGAGCCCGCCGAACAGCGGTAAAAAGGCAGCGCCTGATACGGGGCTCTGCCTTTTTACGGGACCTGAAAATCCGCCTCGGTCAGGAAACACGATGGGTGCATGACTTTTTCAACGTGCAGGCTGATCGGCGTGAATGATTTAATTTATTGTTATGACTGAATATCCTTTTGCTTGATACCCGGCGATGGAGATGAAGCCGTTGCCTACATGATCCACTTCAGGCAATACCGTATCGGGGTCGATACCCATTACTTTTAACGCATAATCGCAGACCTCGAACGTCACCCCGTCCTTTTTCATTTGCCGGACCCTGTTGGCGAACGTGTCCAACGCCTCTGTATCGGATGCTTTGAATCCGTTACGATCGGTTGAAATCATTTTGACGGCCGGGCCGTGAAACACGACAGCGACTTGCGGCGGCTCGGAAAGGGCACGAACGCTTTTATCCTCATTCACATTGTTTACGGCCCAAAATACGATGTTAGCCGTCTGGGGCGATCCCTGGCTGACATCGAAAACGGTTTTAACTCCTTTAACGCCTTCCAATGCAGCGTATTCGTCTGACATTGCTGGCATCGCTGCCATAGCGAGAATAGCGATAGCCGCCGCGATGGTGTAAAAACAACGTAGAATCGGTTGATCGGTTTTATTCATGGTAAGCCTCCTTATTCCAAAGCCATAGGGCCATTTTTTTAAATGACTGGTAATTTTTGCGCACCCCGCTCACAGCCATGGGTTTATTGCGAGATGCCACCGCACGGATGGCGTGCTGCAATCAGGCTGGTCTCTACCGCAATCTGCAAGGACGGCATCGATGAGGATCAGATGTTCGAATCAGTAACGCTCAGGGTTTGAGATGACTGGGCGACAGGCATTAGCGTTCGGTGCCATACACACCAGACTTTGGTACCACAATGTAATACTTTCATAAAAAACTACAAGCTTTAAATCATAAGGTGATTAGGTGAAGCACGTATCCGTGAGGAACTTGATTCTGTTGTCGGCTGTTGTACTGATGGGAGTGATGGCGATGAACATCTATTCGGCCAGAGACTGGCGCACCGCCAGTCGCGAATCTGCCGGGATCGCCCCCGACCCCGCAACCACGAACGAAGCGGTTCTTCACGTCTACGGCGCCAGTGCCTGGGGGTGGCGCGGCTGGTTTGCCATCCACACCTGGATTGCCGCCAAACGGACCGGCGAGACCGCCTATACGGTTTACGACGTGGTCGGCTGGCGCGGCCATCACGGCCAGCCGGTCCTGAGAATTGCCCGGGACGTCCCCGATCGATATTGGTACGGCGAGAAACCCCGGATTCTCAAATCGCACGAGGGAACAGGAGTGGACGAACTGATCGAAGCCGTAGACAAGGCCGCTGGCGCTTACCCGTGGAAAAGCACCTACAGGGCCTTTCCAGGCCCGAACAGCAACACCTTCACGGCCTGGGTCGCCAGTCAGGTGCCCAAACTGGAGCTGAAACTCCCCTTTTCTGCAATCGGCAGTGGATACGCGGAGTGAAAGGCTGCCCGAAGCAGCGGTTCTCAACAGTCAACAAGGCCGTTGAAAAACCATTACGCCGGGCCGCATGACTTTACCCATTGGCTCGAAATACCCATTGAACAACTATAGACTGAGCCCTTTCGCCAGCTTCTGCCTTGTCCAGCCTGAACCCGGTTGTATCAATTCGAGGGTTGGCTGCGACCTGCTTTTAACGCGGCAACCAGTTCCCTGACATTTTCGGGCGGTGCCGGGAACCCGGGTTTGGCCTCCATGACGATGGCCCCTTCGGGGCAGCCGGTTGCGCATACCGCACAGCCGAAGCATCGGTCCATGTCCGCGGCCGGAAGCGGATCGTCCCCCATGGCAAGGGCTCCGGGCGGGCAGCGGTCGATGCAGGTTTCGCAGGCGACACAGCGCGCCGGGTCGAAACGGGGCTGGTAACCGGAGTTGAAGACCCGGCCGGGCCTGGGCTGCTTGAGCACGTTGCCGACCACCTCGCAGTGCCAGCGATCGCAATTGCACAAGAATTCGATCTCTTCGGTGGTGTTGCGGCTCATGTGGATCAATCCGGCCTGTTCCGACTGGTCCAGCAATGCCAGGGCTTGTGCCTTGGTCACCCTCCTCCCGCCGATGCGGGCCACCATGTAGTCCGCCGCCTGGCCGAACCACATGCACACCTCCATGGGCATATCGTGGATGTCTTCGCCGCGAAGCCTGGCCGCATGCCTGCAGTAGCAGGTGCCCACCCCGATGGAATCGTATTTTTGGATGTAGGTGGCCACCTGGTCATAGGTGTGGATCCGGTTGCCGGCATCGATGGTTTTATCCACGGGAATGACGCGGGTTACGGGAAAGGTGATTTTTTCAGGGCCCCTGGCAACCTCGCAGGCTTTTTTATAGTCATGGATCAGCCGGGCCAGTTCGCGGTAGCGGGCGGAGTCGCCTCCCCCGATGAACTGGTACTCGAAAATTCCGGGCATGAACGGCAAGCCCTGGTAAACACGCTGGCCATCCTTTACAAAGGTGGCGCAGAGCCCTTTGTCGGCCATGGCGTCGAGAAGTGCGAACAGCCCTTCGGGATCACGCTTCAATTTCAGGGCAATCTGCTCGAGGGTTTCCGGCTGCCGGGCGAGAACATTGTTGACCGCCGCCTCCTCGGGGGTGAACAAGGCTTGAACGAGCGCAAAGAACTCGGGAATGTCCAGTCCTGCATAGGGTCCCTTACGCGACTGCATCACGGTCAGCAGTTCCTCGTAGACGGATGACTTCATTCGGTACCTCCTGTGCTAGACCTGATTGTCTTGTTTTACATCACCCTGGATCCAGGGAGAAAAAAAGACGTCCATACACGCGCCGATCCTCCTGGATGCGCTAAAGAAGTTGCGCGATATAGACGGTTTCAGTGCTTCAGCCGATCTTCAAGTTCCCTGAGAATGCTTCGCGGGGGATGGCCGTTTCCGCCGATTATCCTCTGGATCTCGCGGGTCAGGCGGTTGCGGGCCACGATCCGGGAGAGCACCTGGACGCATTTTCTCAGCCTTTCTGCAGGCGAGGTCATCTCCAGCAACCCCTGGCGTTCGGCGGGTGCGAACCCTTCCAGCCCCGCGATTGCAAAGGAGAGCTGTTTCGGATCGATACGACTGCCGAACGCTGACGGACGGCCCCCGACATCGATCTCGCCCGCCTCCTTGAGCAGCGTCATGGCAGATTCAATGACTTCGTCCAGGCTGTCGTCGGAAGACACCGTTTGCGAATCATCGAAAAAAACAACCCGCGCCTCCATGTATGCCCGCACTTCGATCAACTCCCGGATGACAAAGCGCTCTGCACCCCGGGTCATGATATCCAAGCGGCCGTCATCGTAACGTTTGATGACCTTTTGGATCCTGGCCATGCAGCCGACCGAGTGGATGGCCTGGCCGTCGAACAGCACGATCCCGAACGGCCGGTGGTTTGCCAGGCATTCGGCGATCATCTGCTTGTAGCGTTCCTCGAAAATGTGAAGCGGCAGGTGCATGCCCGGCAGCAAAACCAGGCCGAGTGGAAACAGGGGGATTGTGGTGGTTTCTGTCACGGGCAACTCCAGTGGTCAAGGGGACCCGGTCTGCAGGCCTGGTGGATTGATTCTATTTTCCTCTTGGTCGACGCGCACTACTTCACGATCTTCAGCAGGGCCTTGAACGCTTCGCCCTCGGCCACCTCGAGCAATTCGAACAGGGCGGTTTCGACGCTCGTCCAGCCCGCACCCGCATCTTTCATTTTCTGCAACCCGACGGCCTTGTTCTCCGCGGTCCTTGAAGACACGGCATCGGTCACGACCTGCACCTCGTATCCCATATCCACCAGATCAGCGGCGGTCTGGTAGACGCAGATATGGGTTTCGATGCCTGCCACCAGGACCTGGTGGCGATCCAGGGTTTTCAACGCCTGCAGAAAGCTATCGTTCCGGCAGCTGCTGAAGCTCATCTTGGCAATCGGCTTCACATCGGAAAGCATGTCTGCGACCTCGGGTATGGTCGGCCCCAGGCCGGCTGGGTTCTGCTCCACCCAGAGCACGGGAATGCCTAAGACCTGAATGCCTTTGATCAGCTTCTGCAGGTTGTCGAACAGGCGTTCCTTCTCGTGCATCAGGCGGGCCAGCTTGCCTTGAACGTCCACGAGCAGCAGTACGGCGTTTATCTTTTTCAACATGGTCGAGTCCCCTCTTTGACACGAGCCCCGCCTTAGGCGACGGACATTGCGACCGCTGATGCGGTTCAGATTGACTGGTACGTCTCCTTTACCATCGCTTTGCCGTACTTTCTTTCAAGGCGCCGCACGATGAAATGGCCCCGCGCCATATCCTGGAAATGGTCGATGAACAGGGTGTTGACGATCGCCCCTCCCGCGGCACCGATTGCAGGGACGGCCTGGGCGGCGGCTTTCTCAGACACCTGGATGCTGAAGCGCTCCGCAATCTGAACGATCAGGCGAACGAGCGCGGGGGCGCTCTCTTCGGCCAGGCCTTTTTCGGCAATATATTCGGCGGCTTTCGTGACCGACTGCGCCAGGGCGGCACGAACGGCAAAGTAACCCGATTCAGCGGCGTCGTCACTGGCGTCCACGCCGCCCAATGCAAACACCTCGATACAGGCGATCTTGGACTCGATCGAAGTGATCGTCTCTGCTTCGCTTCTGGCGATATCGGCGATCGACCTCAACATGATGGTCGTCGATATGGGCAGCTCGACGGCCAATGCGGGCAGCCCGAAGAAGCCCCCGATACCGCCGGTTGCGGCCACGGCCAGTTTATGCCAGGTGGTCGAGGCCGCTTCGCCGGGCGCATCCTTCATGGTGAGAACAGCGGCATGGATCGCCTTGGTCAGGGCTGTCCGGGTCAGTTCACCGATTTTGGCGCTCCAGTTTTCGGGCAGCAGCGCAAATCCTTTTTCAATCGGCGTGCCCAGGAAATGGGTGATCTTGGCGGCAAGGCCCGGATGCTCCAGCAGCCGCTTGGCGTTGATCAGGTCCTCCATGTCTTTTTGATGCAGTGTCATGCCAGTTTTCCGGAAATGGTCGGATCGGAGACACGGCGCCTGGCGATGTCATCGGGCTGCCGCCCCCACAAATGGGTTGCTGCTCAATCCATGACCGGGTTTCACGATTCGGCCACCCAGCCGACCGTTTGTCCATCTTTGAAATTGACCAGGCCTTCCTCGCAGATTCTCAGAAAGGGAATGGCCGCGCCCGTCAGGGCGATCAGGCTCAGCAGCGGGTCGGGAAACGACACCCCCAGGTCCGCCGCCGCCTGCTGGATGGCCTTCAGCCGGTCGACGAGTTCCTCCAGGGACAGTTCCGAGATCAGCCCGAAAACGGGCATGGCCAGCTCGGCGGCGACGCGTCCGGCCTGGCAGACGACCGCCCCGCCCTGCATCTCGCGGATGCGGTTGACGCACAGGGCCATGTCCGTTTCGTCGGCCCCCACGACGATGACGCAGGAGGTGTCCCACGCCGCACTGCAGGCCATGGCACCGGCGTTCATGCCGAATCCCTTGATCAGCCCGGTGAAGCACTTGCCCGGAACTCTCGCCCGGTCGATGGCCGCAATTTTGGCCAGGTCGTTGGCGCCGTCCGCCTTGATTTCACCGCCGGTGACCGCAAGATCCAGCCGCACCTCGCGGGTGACCAGGTCGGTCACCATTTCGATCACGCGGCACGCGGCCGTGTTGCCGTCCCCGCTGAAAGGCAGGCCAAAATCGGACGGCCCGACGGGCTCGGGAATTCGAACCGTGTTCAGGCTGGCGGCCGCAAAGGTGTGTTTGCGCGGCGCCACCTCAAGTTTTCCATCCCGCGCGATAATGCGTCCCCTGCTGACGACGACCTTCGCCCGGATGGTTCGCGGGTCGGGAATCAGGACCAGGTCGGCGGTTTTGCCGGGGGCGATCCCACCGATGCGGTCATCCAGGCCGAAATGCTCGGCCACGTTCAGGGTCGCCATCTGCACGGCGGTAACCGGGTCGAATCCGCAGTCGATGGCCTTCTGGACCAGGTATTCCATGTAGCCCATCTCCATCAGCTCCGCCGGCGAAATGCCGTCCGTGGTCAGGATCAGCCGCCGGGTGTCGGCGACCATGTCCTTGATCCTGGCAATCTCGGCAAGATCCCGCCGGATGCTTCCCTCGCGAATCATCACATAGATGCCCAACCGGAGACGGTCCAGCACCTCATCGGCCTTGATCGGCTCATGACAGGAGGAGACCCCGCAGGCCGCATAGGCCTGGAGCCGGTTGCCCCTGGCCCCGGCGGAATGCCCCTCCAGCAGCTTTCGGTGGGCCGTGGTTTGGGCGAAAATCGGCAGGAACACGTCGGGGTTCTGCAGCACGGCCTGCCAATAGGACTCGCCCAGGCCGACGATCTCTTCGCGCGCCAGCAGGGTTTCCAGATCCGCCGGATCGATCCCCATGGCACCCCGGCTGGTGGAGACCATGGCCGGCGCCGTTGCAAAGAACGTGACCGGCTGATCTTTCAAGGACGCCAGAAAATCCAGGACACCGCTGATGCCGGCAACCGAGTAGGGCTCCAGGGTTTCGGTGACGATGGTGGTGGTGCCGCCCACGGCCGCATATTTCAAAAACTCGCCGGCGGTGAACGAGGAGGCCACATGCATATGGCCGTCGATGAACCCGGGGATGAGGGTGGCGCCGCCGGCGTCGATGACCGTCGTGGCGTCGCCGATGGCATACCCGGCATCCGGCCCCACGCAGGCGATTTGATCTGCGCAGGTGCACACCGATTGCCCGTCCAGGATTTCACCGGTGTAGACGTTGACGAGCCGGGCATTGACGATGGCCAGATCGCCGGGTGTGCGCCCCAGGGCCACATCGATTAGATTTTGGTTTCGGTTTCGGTTTTTCTTTCCGTTCATGATGGGTCATCGTTCCTTGGCAAAAGACCTATGGGATGGAGATGATCTCGTTCGACACGTTGTCCACGACAACCGGGGTCTCGAGATAGTTCAACACGGGTTCGGAGCCATATTTCCCGCGCACGAACGCCCGCCACTCATCGGTGTACTGGCGGTCTGCATCTTCGCGCGACTGCCACAGGTAGACACCGCCGGCGACAGTGCCGTCCGGGGAAAGAAAGTAGTACTTGCGGATCAGTCCGGGCAGCCCCTGGTACTTGGGGGCCGTGCTCAAAAAGATCTCCCGGGCCTGTTGGCTGGAGATTGGTTGGGGGAGTCCAAATTCGACGATGACCGTTATCATGGATGTCTCCTTCGTCCTGCTGTTGAGGCAGCCCACAATCGCGGGTTCGGCAGCGCATCGATCGGTCAGCGCCCCTTTTTCGCGAGGGCTGTTTTCAAATCGTTGACCTTGGGGCCATCCGGGCCCCAGGCGCGGCAGCTGCCCATCAGAGAATCGAGGCCCTCGACCGCGTCCAGGGACCCGGGCAGGGGCTGCCGGCTTTTGCGTTGGAGGGCCACATGGCCCTGGAATGCGGCCTGGCTCATCACCGTTAGAAGATGGGCCAGATGGACGCAGCCCTGCTCGCCGCCCATCATCTCACGCACCTTATTCTTGAACCCGGCGCGTATTTCAAGGCCGATGACACGTTGTATCGTTTCCAGGGTGCTGCGGCAGAATTCAAGGGGCACATGCTCCATTTCCGCTTCGGCATCCAGGATGGTAGGCGGGGTGCCCCCCAGCCTGAGCCGGATGACCATGTGATGCACCGGCCCCGGCTCTATTTTTTCGCCGGTCAGGGCATATACGGGCGCAAACCGGTCTTCCCGGAGCCACCCCTCGACCAGGATGGTGTCATCATCCAGGGCATGGCTGTTCATCTCTATGGACCGGCTGTGGAAGGGATTGCCGTTTGCCAGCGCTTTCAGGGAACCCATGGCACCTCTTTGGTGTTTTTTTCAACCGTAAACCCGGAACGCCCGACCCGGGGCATGACCGGCCCGGAAGGTTTCTACCGGCTGCCGACCGCCAGGCCGTCGTCGATCAGGTCCAGCACCGTCTGCTTTTCTTCCGGGAATTGATAGCCCTCATAGCTGTGGGTGAACAACAGCTGCCCGCGGCTGTTTTTCCAGGAGTTGCCGGCATGGTCGAAACAGACCCGGCCGGTGACGGACAGGTCCTGCATGGTCAGGCGCAGTTCCCGCAGCTGTTCTTCGGGAGTCAGCATCTCGAAGGTCTGCCCGGCCATCTCCCGGGCCATGGGCGTACCCGGCCAGGCGCGAAACGGTCGGGATCGGATGTAGTGCGGATCGATCTCGCTGAGCACGCGGGCCGTGTTTTTGGCATGATCCTGCCAGCGCGCTTTGCCGCCCAGGCCGGGCATCCAGTATTCCGAGAGCTGGAATCCCGCTGCCAGAGCCTTTTTGCCGCCCTTGACATGAATCTCGGCCGTGGCGCCCTTTTGGATTTTTTCGAGCAGCGCATCATCCCCGCTTTCCAGTCCCACATGCAGCCGGTCCAGGCCGGCCCGGCGAATGGCCTTGAGGTCGTCCAGGGATTTTTGCACCAGGGTTTTAGACCGCGCGTAGGTGGTGACCCGGACGATGGAGGGGAACGTGCGGCGCAGGTACCCCAAGACCTCGACCAACTGGCCGGTTTTCATGATCAGGCTGTTGGCGTCCTGCAGAAACGCGGTTCGGCCGCCGGACAGCAACCAGTGGTACAGCATGGCAAAGCCCGGGTGGTGGTTCAGTGCGGGGTGTCTCCCGATCAGGGCGACGGCGGCATGCCGGGTCGCCTCGCCATTCTTTCCGGACCGACCTGAAAGCGCCGCGAGGTCGTCGCGCAGGGCCGCCATGGCATCGATGTCCTTTTTGATTTCGGCAACCGGCCGTACCTGGAATCGCTCGGCTTTATACATGCCGCAAAAGGTGCAGCGGTTCCAGGGGCAGTTGCGTGTCAAACGGACCAGCAGGGAGTTGCTGCCCCCCTCGCTGGGCGGCCGGTAAACACCTGTTTCAAAATCATATTTATCAATAGCGGATGGTGTCATCGTCTGTCCTTAAGCCCTGCCTTCATCACCCGGCGCCGGCGTGCGTGCAGCGGGGTAACGGGTTCTGGTTTGGGGATCACCGTTCAGGCATCCAGGTGAAAAAATTCAGCCGCGTTCTTATTCAGCATTTTGTCCAGCCGGTCATCGTCCAGGCGCGAATCCCGCAGCCACTTCAGTTCCCGGTCCCAGGCATAGGGGATGTTGGGAAAATCGGATCCATACATGATCCGGTCGGGCCGGTAGGCGTTGAGGTCGATGCGCTCCGGGATGTGAAAATAGTCCGTCAGCGCCATGGTCGTGTCAAGCCACAGGTTGTCGTATTTCTCGGTCAGTGCCTTGTATTCACGTGTCTCGCTGAAACCGAGATGGGGCACGCAAAAGGTGAGCGTGGGGAAATCGGCCAGAACGCGTGCCAGCTTGTCGGCACTGCAGATCGCATAGGGATCACAGCGGTATACGGGGCTTTTGGGTTCTTTTCCGAAATGAACCACCACCGGTTTGCGGTTGGACTGGCACACGTCGAACAGGCGTCCGGTGTCGTCGGCATTGATGTCGAAGCATTGGACGTGGGCGTGCAGCTTCAGGCCGCCGAGTCCGGCATCGAAGGCATCCTGCAAAATCGTTTCGGCATTTTCCTCGCCGGGAAAGATGGTCGCCAGTCCGGTGACCCGGTCGGGGTACTGCCGGCATTGGTCGGCCAGGTAAGCATTGAGCTGCCCGGCAATTCCCGGGGCGTGGGCGTATTGCAGGGCGACGATGTGCGCCACGCCACGGGACAGCAGGAAATCGAACACTCCGGAAGTGGTCAGTTGATAGCGAATGTGCCAGGCGTTTTCATCGAACCACCGCCTGACGGCCTTAAAGATCCCGTCGGGAAAGACATGCACATGCGCGTCGATGACCCTGGGAAAACCGTCCGGAATCGCCTGGCCCTCGATGTCATCGAGCGAGGGAAGTTGGGGCGTTAACATGGTCGTTCCTGGCCTATCATTCATATTTGATCGGGTGGATCAGGAAAAATGGATTGCCGCCATCCGGACAGGCGCATCCCCGATCACACGGGTACAGTGCCCCTTGCCGGTAACATCGTCCAGCATGACGACATCGCCGGCCTGTCGACGACAGGTGTCCCCGTCACCCGCCGAGAACTCGCATTCACCTGCCATGAGTATCAACCATTGCCGTACCGGCGTCGGGTGCCAGTCACCGAACCACCCCACCGGCAGTTCCAGAAAAAGAGATGCCTCGGCCGGTTCGGGTGTAGATGTGTTCAACGGCATTGCCGGTGGTGCGTAATCGTTGGCTTCCAGTTCAACCGCTACAGTCCTGAAATGGGAGCAGCCATCCGAATCCGAATAGATTTGAAGATACTCGATCGTGCTCATCGCCTCTCCTTTCGTGCAACTGAGATGCCGTGACCCGCGCATCTCCTGCCACCGGCCGCACAACCCGGCCCCTGGCATCCGCGCGCGGCCCTTACCCCCCGCCGCGATACCGGATCAAATTCATGGCCATCATCGTGGCCACGACGTCGCCCGCCTGGTTGAGCATCTCGCAAAAGGAGAACAGCACCCCGCGATCGGGTTTGCTGCGCGACGGTTTTACCTTGTGTACGGTGACCCGCAGGGTGAGCGCATCGCCGGGGCGCACCGGTTTCAGCCAGCGCAGTTCATCGACGCCCGGGCTTCCCAGGCTGGCCGGTCCAGGCAGGTAGCGCTCCACAAACAGCCGCATGAACAGACCGCAGGTATGCCAGCCGCTGGCGATTAGCCCACCGTAAACCGTCTGCCTGGCGCCGTCCGGATCGGTGTGAAACAGCTGCGGATCGAACTGCCTGCCAAACTGGACAATCTGCGCTTCGCTGAGCGTAATCGGCCCGAATTCATGGACGGCCCCGGTTACATAGTCTTCCAGGTGGCGCTCCTGCGGTGGCGTGCTGAAGTGGCCTGTTGGCATGTGAGTCACTCCTCTATTACAATGCCGATCACTGGATTGGCCGATCGACCCATCCATCCAAAGTAAGCACAACCGGGCGGATTGCACCTTATCCATCAGGTTGGGCCACAATCATGCCATATTTGGCGCAGCGCTTTTGCACGCGTTCGATGGTTGCCTCGGATATGGATTGCTCAAATGCGCTCTCGTTATCCAATGCAACGCCAAATTCTATGAGAAAGCCTTCTAAACCCCTTGGAGACCCCGTCGTGATAAACCTGGCTTCGTCAGAAGTATTGTTCTTGAAGGTATGCACGCCATTTTTAGGAACGATGAGGCATTCCCCCTTTTGCAATGTCCGCCATCGGCCGTCAAGGTATATGTCCAACTTTCCGCTGACGATGTGAAACAACTCGCACGTATCGTTGTGATAATGCGGCGGGGGGCCCGGTAACCGGCTGTCGGACCTTATACACCGCACCCATCCCCCCTCGGCCCAGCAGGTCGCAGACATCGTATCGACCGCGTTTCATCTGCCTGCCATCATCCTTTCCGCTCCCTCACAGCAACCGCCGGGCATACTGGTCGGGCATACCTGCGGGTTTGAACCCGGCCATGGCCGATTTGATGTCATAAACCACAAAACGAACGGTCAACGTCCAGGTGTCCGTATCCCAGAGCACATATTTGGCCCGGTTATCGCCATCGCGGGGTTGTCCCACCGCACCGATATTGACAATATGGCGCAGGGAACGGTCCAGGATTTGATCGCCCTGCGCCAACGCATGGCGCCGGGCACGACGGCCGTCCCAGCTGATCCGTTCCAGTTCATGGGTGTGCCCGACAAAAGCCACCGCCTCGGTAAATCGTGAGAAAAGATCGGCCAAGTCCTCGCCATTGATTTCGTAAAGGTATCTGAAGGCGGAATCCGGCGGCAATCCGTGCACGAACAGACAGCCGTGCCGGATCAGAAACCGTGGCAACTCACGGATGTAGGCCACGCTTTCATCGGAAACCAGCTCACAGGTCCGCTGGAGGGCCTCACGCGATTGGGGATTGAACCATTGGCGGTATTTAGCCTGCGCCACGGCCAGTTCATGGTTGCCCTGAACCGACACGATGCCACGCTTGCGCAGCAGGGCCAGGCAGGCTTCCGGTTGCGGGCCGTAACCCAGCGTGTCTCCCAGTGAAACAACCTCGTCAACACCGGGATGTCGGCTGTCGATATCCTCGAGCACCCGGCGAAAAGCCTCCAGATTGGCATGAATGTCAGATAATACGGCAATTTGCATATCGCGGAAGTTACCAGAAAACCGCATCCATTGAAACGGGAAAACACGTCGGCGGCCTTCCTCTGCCACGTCGGGCCGGAGGGCGGTCGTGAAAACGGGTTCTTTTTAAGCATCGGACAAAGCGAAACAGGCAGGGAAACAATCGTTGAGGCGTTGCTCACATCCTCTTGCAGCCGCCCATTTACCATGCGCCGTAGAGGCGCCTGGTATTGTCCGAAACCGCCTCCATCACCGCCTCTATAGGGATCGCTTTGATCTGTGCGATCGCCCGGATGGAAACCGGCAGGTTGGCTGGTTCGTTGCGCACCGCCGCGGCCGGTCCAAGCACCGGGCTGTCCGTTTCGACCAGCAGATTGGCAAGGGGGAGCCGCTTGACCAATTTTTGTTTCTGGCGCGAACGGATCACCGAGGGGGGAATCGAAAAAAGGTAGCCTGCTTCGACCGCAGGCAGGGCGGCACCGGCCTTGCCGTCAAAGGCATGCATCTGGACGCGGGCGGCGTTGTTTTGCATCAGCAGGTCGATGGCATGGCGTCCGGCGGACCGCGAATGAACGTTCAACGGCAGGTCCAGCGCCTTGGACAACTCGACGAACCGTTTCAAGATTTCTCTTTGGACCTCTTTTTGGGAATCTTCCTTCACGACCCAGTAATCCAGCCCGACCTCTCCGATGGCGACCAGACGGGAGCGGTTGCGGCGAATGAAAGCGGCCATCTCATCGGCCTGATCCAGATCGAGAATCGTGGGATAGAGCCCGGCGGCCGCCTTGAGCATGGGATAGGTCCCGGCCAATTCCATATTTTTTCGGGCATCGCCGAGGTTTTCGCCGACAGCGACGATCGCCTCCAGGCCGGCTTTTCGTGCGCGTTCCAGTACCTCTGCCCGGTCCGGGTCAAAATCAGAAGCACAGATGTGGGCATGCACATCCACGAGGTGGCGGGTTGGCATGGGCTAGGTCGCCGACCGGTCGTTTACATTTCGATCAGTTGGCATTTTTTGCTGTCTTTTTGTTTGCACCCGATGGCTGCATGAATGGTACCGTCCATCCGGTCCATGTCCCCATAACCGAGGTCGCCCTTGCAGATTTCGGTGATGATGCCCTTGTAATCGATCGAGAAACAATCATGTGATGAACGCCAATAGGTCAGTTTATTGGAATTTTTATCCCTGTGAGGGTTGGTGTCGGATATCAGTTTGCAGTGATTGTGGGTCATTTTTTCATCCTGTTATGTCAACTTGCCGGCCGTGCTGCAGCCGACAATGAAAACAAAATAATTACAAGTGGTTAAAACACAATCGAAATGGGTCATAGATGCGGCCCAATACATATCTTGAACACTTGAACGCAGTTGTCAAGTCGGCCGGATGACCATCTTTTATCAATATGGGCAATCGAACTGTTCGCCGAATTGATCCAGCACCGCCAGCAGGGCGTCGGGCAGGTTTCGCCTGACCTGCCCGACGATGTCGGCGGGCATCGCCTTGTAATAGGCCTGGGCGATCGCACCGGCGATGCAGGCCATGGTGTCTGCATCGCCGCCGAGGGAGATGGCATTTATCACTGCGGTTTCGTAGTCCGTTGAGTCGAGAAAAGCGATGATGGACTCGGGGACGGAGCCCTGGCAGGAGACATCGAAACAATAACCCGCCCGGATCTCATCGACGCGGCATCCCAGGTCGTAGGCGAAGCGGGTTTCGATCTGCCTGCGTATGGTCGTTTTATCCGCATCTTTCCTGGCCAGGAAAACGGCCAGCGCGGTTGCCTGGGCGCCCTTGATGCCTTCCGGGTGGTTGTGACTGACCTCGGCTGACCGTTGGGCATGGGTCAGCACCTCTTCAACGGACTCGAAAGCGAACCCCACGGGAGACACCCGCATGGCCGAACCGTTGCCGTAACTGTAGTAGGGGATGCTGTTGGGATCCCAGATCCAGTGCCAGAAGGATCCGCCGTAGGGCAGATTGGGGAAATTCCGGGCAAAGCACTTGATCGCCCTGCGGTAGCTCTTGCAGCGGAGGATGGCGTTGGCCACAGCCAGGGTCAGGACCGTGTCGTCGGTATAGGCCGCCGCCACCATCGGAACGGCAACCGTTTTGATCGGGCGGCTTTCATAGGGAGAACCGATCATGTCGCCGGCAATGGCTCCGATCATCGTCAGGTCCTCGAAAAGTGGGTTGGAATCAGCCGATCCGTTCGGTGGACAGGCCGTTGCGGCCGGTACCGCGTTTTCCGGGTGAACGATTATCGCGAAAGGAGAACGGCTGTATCTGCAGCAGGCTCAGAAACCGATCAATGAGGGCCGGACTGGCGTAGCGGCATCAGCGCGTGGTTCGCAACCGCCTGAAAATTCGGATGGGATACAAACACATTCGCTGTATAGTAAGCAAAAGGTGTTTCGACATCAAGCAATCTTTAATGGTCAACCCCATTTTCTGGTTTAAGCCGGCCGGGATCGCACTCCCCACAGCGATTTCGCGACAGGCAGTTGCCGCGAGGGCCGCCCGTCGGTTCGATAAGGCAAAGGCTTTGACACCCGGCGGATTCTCTGGGAAGATAGCGAAGGCGGTTCGGCCGGCATCCACCGTTCCATTCATTCGACGCTTTTTTTTCCGCAACCCATAAGGGAGTGGGTTATGTCTGACCTGTTTGAGCCGATCATGCTCGCCGACGTGAAAATAAAGAACCGGTTCGTCCACTCAGCGACCCAAGAGGCGATGGCCGACGACGACGGCAGCATCACCGGCGAGATCGTCAGGCGCTATACCCGTCTCGCCCAAGGGGAGGTCGGCCTGATCATCCCCGGTCATCTTTATGTCCATCCACGGGGAAGGGCCCATCAACGGCAATGCGGCATTCACACCGACGCCATGATTCCCGGGCTGAAAAAAGTGGCCGATGCGGTGCATGCGCATGGCGGAAAAATTGCTTTTCAACTCGCTCACGGTGGCCGGCAATGTCCGAGCAAAATCCTGGGCCAGGCACCCCTGGCGCCTTCAGGCAGGGGCAGGGATCCGGTCAGCCTCAATAAACCCGTGCAAATGGATGAAAGCCAGATCCTGGAAACCATACACGCCTTTGCCGCCGCTGCACGGCGAGCCGAGGTCGCCGGGGCCGATGCCGTCCAGATCCATGCCGCGCACGGGTACCTGATCAATGAATTCCTCTCCCCTTTTTTCAACCACCGCAAGGATGGCTGGGGCGCTTCGGCGGCCGGCCGTTTTCGATTGTTGGAAGCGATCGTTAAATCGGTTCGACAGGCACTGCCGGATGGCATGCCGGTGCTCGTCAAACTGAACGCCAACGATTTCACACCGCGCACGGGTATCACGCCGGATCTGGCGGCCGTCTATGCCAAATGGCTGGTTGAACGCGGTGTGGCCGCTGTGGAAGTCAGCTGCGGAACCTATTACGGTTTTCAGACCATTCGCGGTGACATCCCCGGTGCGGAACTGGTCCGCGCGCTGCCGGCCTGGATGAGACCGGCAGCCAGGCTGAAGATGAAAATTCAGGGCCCGGCCAACCGGTTCAAGGAAGCCTACAACCTCGATGCGGCCCAAACGATCAGACCCGCTGTGAAAAGGACACCGCTGATTGTGGTGGGTGGCATGCGCAGGCTGGCTCAGATGGAAGAAACGGTCTCCCAGGGGACCGCAGACATGATTTCCATGTCCCGCCCGTTTATCAGGGAGCCGTCGCTGGTCCGCCGTTTCTCCCAGGGAAAAACCGCCGCGGCCGCTTGCGTGTCATGCAACCGGTGTTTTGCAGCCATGTTCAACGCGCTGCCGATACGCTGCTATCAAAAAGGCCTGCCTCAAGGCGGGTAAGCTTCTTTCAACGTGCCGTCATGCGCGACTGTCGCGCCGATCGTCGGGACCCTTTCCCGTTCAAGGGATCCTTGCTCATCAATCCGATAAACCGATCATTTCGCTGGGAGCCGCCATGAACCCTGCCGGTAAGGAGAGCAAACCTGAAATCATCGACCGGTTTCGCCGCCATGTCTCTGCGGGAAAGGCCGATTTTTTCGAGAGCGTCGGTGTCGACTTCGTTTTCGGCCGCCGGGAAGGACCGTTCGTCTGGGACGCCACCTCGCACAAGCGCCTGATCAATTGCCATTGCAACGGGGGTGTGTTCAACCTGGGCCATCGTCACCCGGCGGTCATCGCGGCGCTGCAGGCAAGCCTGTTGTCACTCGACATCGGCAACCACCACCTGATCAGCGGGCCCCGCGCCCTGCTGGCAGAACAGCTGGCCCACCTGCTGCCGGGCGATCTGACCTATACGGTTTTTGCGGTCGGCGGCGGCGAAGCCATCGATCTGGCGCTCAAGCTGGCCAGGGGCTTCACCGGCCGGCAGACCATCATTTCGGCGGGCGGCGGTTACCACGGTCACACCGGCCTGGCCCTGGCCACCGGCGATGCGCAATATCGCGATCCGTTCGGTCCCAATCCCCCGGGATTCGTGCAGGTTCCGTTCAACGACCGGTACGCGCTGGCCGAGGCCGTGGACGACAACACCGCGGCCGTTATCTTCGAGACCGTTCCCGCCACCTACGGCGTACCCGTTCCGAATACTGATTTTTATCCGTTTGTCCGCGACCTGTGCAATGAACACGGCGCCCTGCTGATCATCGACGAGGTACAGACTGGTTTGGGGCGCACCGGACGTCTGTGGGGCATCGAACACTACCATACCGTGCCGGATATCATGGTGGTCGGCAAGGGGTTGTCGGGCGGCATCTACCCCATGGCGGCCACCTGCATGGGTGCACGACTGGAATCCTTTTTCCACGCCAACCCGTTCGTCCACATCTCCACCTTCGGTGGGGCCGAAGTGGGCTGCCCGGTGGCCATGCGGGTACTGGAGCTCTCATCGACGCCCGCATTCCTCGAGCATGTCTCCGACATCGCCGGTATGTTCACGCGCGGCTTCGAGCAATTGAAATCCAGGCATCCGGAGATTCTGGTCGGCCTTCGGCAACTGGGTATGATGATGGGCATCGAGATGGTCGATGATGCCTGCGGCCCGCTATTGTCCAAGACGCTTTATGACAACGGCATTCTCAGCGTCTATGCCAACAACAACACCCGGGTCAGCCAACTGCTGCCGCCCCTGATCATCGATGCGCCGCTGGCATCCGAAATCCTGGAGCGGGTCGATGCGGGGTTGTCCGCGGCCAAGCAGATACTGGGGTTATGAATCATGTTGAACATCGACAGCGATCTGCTGCAGCGTTTCGAGGCCGGGCTCGATCCCCGGCAGCCGGCGGCCTCGGCGGTGCCGGCCCGAATCATCGGTTACGGCGAAATATCGGCTATTTTCCAGATTCAGGGAGACGCGGAGAACGTTTACAAGCGCCTGCCTATTTTTGAAGACCGGCCCTCCGCCGAAGGCTATGCAGCCATGCATGGCGAATACTGCGCGTTGCTGGAAAAAGCCGGCCTGCAGCTGCCGGCATACGCCACGCAGGTTGTCGAAAGCCCCGGCCGGCCGGTGGCTGTTTATATCGCCCAGCAGCGCTTTGCCGGGGAGCGCCTGTGCCATCGGCTGATTCACCACCTTGACGACGCCGGCTGCCTGAACCTGATTGAATCGGTCGCGGCCCAAATCGCCAAGGTGTGGGCGTTCAACGCCAACGCCGCGCCTGAAAGGGAACTGGCCATCGACGGCCAGCTCTCCAACTGGGTCGCGGTGGAATCCGATGGACCTGCCGCGCAACTGGTTTACATCGACACCAGCACCCCCTTGCTGCGCAAACAAGGCGTCGAGCAGCAGAATCCCGAGCGCCTGCTGAAAAGCGCGCCGGGATTTCTGCGCTGGATCATCCGATGGTTTTTTCTGGACGATGTGATGGGCCGCTATTACGTGCCCAGGCTGGTCTATACGGATCTTGCCGCCAATCTGTTCAAGGAGCAGCGGCCGGAGCTGGTGCCGGAGACGGTCGCCATTGCCAACCGTTTTCTAACGGATTCGGACGCACCGCTGACCCTGGCGGAGATTGAGCGCTACTACGATCAGGACAAACTGATCTGGACGGTTTTCCTGGCCTTTCGCCGGGTCGACCGCTGGATCAAAACCCGCCTGCTGCGCCGGCGCTATGAGTTTATCCTGCCCGGTGCCATTAAGCGCTGACCCGTCTTTGCGCGCGCCGGATTCCCGGCCGGACCTTGCGCGGCCGGTCCGGCTTGCCCTGGGAGCGTTGATTCCCGGCATCCCTGACCTGGACCCGCCGGCCGTCGAACGGAACGTCCTTCAGACTGCGCCGGACGCTGTCGGCGGCAGCGCGGGCCACCTCGAAAAACGAGAATTCACGCTTGAGTTCGATGCGGCCGATCTGGCGGGAGTCGATGCGGGCGTGGTCGCACACCAGGCGAACGATGGCGCCTTCATTGATCTTGTCCAGACGGCCGACATTGATGAAAAAGCGCTGGGCGCCAGGCTGGTCCGGCCGAACCGTGCGTCCGTTGCCGGCCGGGCGGACGGCCGGCTGAGGACGCGCCGCAGCATTGATGTCCCCCGCGTCGCGGTAGTCGTTAAAGATGCGGTTAAAATCGGCAGCCATGAAACGCAGGATCAATTCCTCCCGGTCGAAACCCGCTAGGGCCCGGCTGACCGTGGGCAGGTAATCGGCAAAGTCCTGCCGGTCCACCGGCGTCTCGACGATCCGGTCCACGAAACCGTCGAGCTGGCGTTCGCAGATCGCCCGACCGTCGGGAAATTTGCGGAATTCGAACCGCATGGTATTGGCCCGTTCCATCGCACGCAACCGGCCAACCTCGCGGGGGGTGGACAGGGCGATGGAAACGCCCGAACGCCCGGCCCGCGCGGTTCGTCCGCTGCGGTGGGTGTAAATATCGGGATCATCGGGCAGGTTGTAGTGAATGATATGGGAGATCTGGTCCACGTCCAGGCCACGGGCAGCCACGTCGGTGGCCACCAGGAGCCGGATCGACTGCCGGCGGAATTTGCGCATGACATGGTCACGCTGCGCCTGACCCAGGTCGCCGTGGAGGGCATCGGCCGGGTAACCCTCCTGCACCAGCGCATCCGCCACGGCCTGGGTTTCCCTGCGGGTGCGGCAGAACACCAGCCCGAAGATTCCGGGCGTAAAGTCAATGATGCGTTTGAGCCCCTGGTAGCGGTGCCGCTCGTTCATCACGTAACAGGCATGGGTGATGTGGGGGGCCATGGACTGGCGACCGCCCAGGGAGACCTTGCGCGGATTGTCCAGATAGGTCCGGGCGATGGCCGCTACTCCCGATGGCATGGTGGCTGAAAACAGCCAGGTTCGGCGGCCGGCCGGCATTCGTTCCAGAATCCGGTCGATGTCCTCCTTAAAACCCATGTTGAGCATTTCATCGGCCTCGTCCAGCACGCAGGTGGCGGTGTGAGACAGATCCAGCGCCCGGCGCTGCATCAGGTCGATCAGGCGGCCGGGGGTGGCCACGACGATCTGGGAGCCATCGCGCAGCCGGCTGATCTGGTGGGCGATGCTGGCGCCGCCATATACCGCCGCCACGCGGACCCCCGGAAGGTAGCGGCCATATCGTTTCAGGTCGTCGGTGATCTGCAGGCACAGCTCCCGGGTGGGGCACAGGATCACACCCTGGGGGCCCTTGCGGGCGGTATCGACCCGCTCGAGCAGCGGCAGGCCGAAAGCAGCGGTTTTTCCGGTGCCGGTCTGGGCCAGGCCGATAAAGTCGCGGCTCCCGTTCAGCAGCTCGGGCAGCGCCGCGGCCTGAATCGGCATCGGTGAGTCGAATCCCAGCTCCTCGAGGGCGCGAAGCAGTTCGTCCCGGATGCCCATTGTCTTGAAATCCATCTTTCCTGTTCTCCTTATTGTTCACCATAAAAAAAGCCGCCCAGCTCAATCCGGACGGCTTTATCGCTTTGAAATGGAAACCGGCTGCCGGCCGAATCCCATCAGCGACCGGCGCGCGGTTGGATGATCGTTGAGGCGGCTTATAGCCGTGTCAACGGGTTTTGGCAATGGTTTTGTGGACACCCCCTGTCATTCGCCTCAACCGGCGGCCGGCGGCGACACACGGGGAGCGATGCACGGCTGGCTCTCCTTCAGGGGATGTTTTCCGGAAATATTCCGGTAAAAGGAGCGGATCACGACCATGTCGGCCTCGATGTCTCCGGTCGGTCGAACGATCGGGCCGAACCCGCCGACCTTGCGCCGGTAGTCCAGAAAACCGAGCACGATGGGAACGCCGGCACCGTTGGCGATGTGATAGAAACCTGTCTTCCAGTAGAGCACGCGCTTGCGCGTTCCCGAGGGCGGGACCACGAGAAGCAGACGGTCGCGCCGGTGGAATCGTTCGATGGACTGGGCCACCACGTTGTTGGCGCGGGAGCGATCGATGGGCAGGGCACCCAACCAGCGGAACACGGGTCCTAACGGCCAGCGGAACCAGGCGTCTTTCATCATGATCACGGCATTCAACCGGTAAATGAAAGCCAGGCAGAGCGTAAAGATGAAATCCCAGTTGGAGGTATGCGGAGCGGCAATGATGACGCACCGGGGAAGATCCGGTTTGCGCCCCTCGGACGTCCATCCCGTGCATTTGAAGACCAGCAGAGCCAGCCACCGCACCAGTGTCCGGACAACGAGCGTTTCATGGATGGTCATGGTTATCGCCTTTTTGAAGGTTCGAACGCCTTTCAAAACCATACCATCGGGTTGCATGCCATCGACAGTGGACCATTGGGCCCAGGTAGACCGGGGGCGGTATATGTTGGCTTTGAGACTTGTTCAGTTAAACTAGAGTAGCCGTTTGTAAGCGATTGGCATCGGCATAACAACGGATATTGCCGTTTTTACAATTATTTTACACGGTCCCCGGCAAGTCGCGGTGTCGAACCGGCAGACACCGGCCCTCGTTATTGACGCAAGAACGGCATTTGACAACGGCGCCGGATTCCGAGAATATGGTTGGTATTAAGCGCGATCCCCCAACATACAACCGATTGAAACGCACCTGCTCGGGAATCTGAAATCGACCGGTATCCTTTTTGCGGATCGAAGGCAGTGAGGATTCGCGTCGTCCGAATCCTTCGGCCATGGCCCATCCGGCGCATCGGGCCGCTTGGTTTGCCTTGAATCGTCATCTGACGTCCGATTTTCGTTTTTTTTCCCGAAAATATTTGATAGTGCAGCCGCCACGTTTACCTTAAACCCATCGAGGAGCAGTCATGGACAGCCAATTCAACCGTCCCGATTCCGTTTCCAAAGGCGCCTATATCATCAACAGGGCCCAGAGCGTTAAACTCAACCCCAGCGTCCTTTACGAGGCGGTGGTGGATCTTTCATCAGAGGGCCTCTTGACCGCCAACTGCATCAACATGGCGGCGGGCATTCTGCTGGAAGATCTCGGGCTTCCCACCTATTTCTTCGAAAACATCAAGAAAGACTCCCTCAAGCATATCCTGGGCTCCATCGCCACCAGCATCACCGTCAAGGACGGCAAGGTGGTCCTGGTGGGGCGGGTGGCCCACATCGATTTCGACCTGGAGCAGGAAAACAATGTCCAGCGGGTCCGCATCGCCACCATAGAGACCCGGGACAGCATGGAAAAAATCCTGGAAAACATGATCGCCGGCCACCGGCGCGAGTACTACTTCAGCCCGGAGAGCAACTACTACACCTACATCATCCGGCCCGAAACCGTCCATGACTATCCCCGGGAGGCCTTCACCGAGTCCCGGTTCCTGTTCACCCTGGCCGGGGACTACATGACCACCCCGGAGCCCACCCGGCAGCGCTACGAAAAATTCATCAAGGCCGCCGAAAAGGCCGTCACCCCCCTGATCGAGGTGTTCAACCTGCCCGACACCGGGGAGATGCGCCTGATGTTCAACAGCGATTTCGCCTCGCCCCAGCTGCCCGTGCTGCGCAAACTGTTCGAAGACCACGGGCTGGTGCTCAAGCGGGCCTACTGGGAACCCTACTGGGGCAAATCCCCCGTGCCCTCGTCGATCTGCTCACTCTACATCCGCGGTGAACTGCCGCGCAAGAAGGAGGCGGAAGTGGTGGGCGACCTGTGCGCCTATCTCTCCTTCGGCGTCAACCGCGTTACAGAGCTTTACGTGGGCGGGCAGCTAACCTTCAACGAGATGCTCTTCGCCGGCAATGCGGCAGATTTCACCCACATGTTCATCTTCAAGGAGCGCGACAACGCCACGGACCGGGAGATCCTGCAAAGCCTGACCAGCAAGGACCACAGAGACGCCTTCGCCGGACGGATCCACGGCTCCAACAAGTCCACCTATGTCTACAAGGCCATCCTGGAGGCGGTTGCCGAGAACCCGGACCTGGTGAAATACCTCTACGCGCTTTTCGAAAGGCGCTTTCACCCGGCAGTCAAAGGCCGGATCCCCGCTGCGGCACTGGACGAGAAGTTCAGGGAGTTTGACAAGATCATCTCGTCACGGTTTATCGACAACTGGCTCCACTGCGACATCTTCCGCTTCATGTTCAAGATGGTCTCGTGCACCCTGAAGACCAACTTCTACAAACCTGAAAAGCGGTCCTTCGCCTTCCGCTTCGACAATGCCATCCTTGACCCCCTGGTCTTCGACCAGTTCGTCTTCGGCATTTTCTTCGTCAACGGCCACTACGCCTGCGGCACCCACCTGCGGGCCGGGGACATCGCCAGGGGCGGGCTGCGGCTGATCCGCGTCTCGGCGGCCAACTACCCCACCGAGGTCGACAATGCCGTGCTGCTCAACTACGCCCTGGGTCCCAAGGCCCAACGGCTCAAGCACAAGGACATCTGCGAAAGCGGGTCCAAGGGCGTCGTGGTGCCCCACGCCATATACTCCAGCCACGGCATGGACGCCCTGTATGACTATACCGAGGGCATCATCGACCTGGTGCTCGGCGACGACAGCATCGTCGACTATTACGGCAAGCCCGAGATGGTGTTCTTCGGCCCCGACGAGGGAACCGCGCCGTTGATGGATGCGGTGGCCATGCGTTCGCAGGAGCGCGGCTACCGCTACTGGAGGACGCTCACCACGGGCAAGAGCATCGGCATCCCCCACGACACCTACGGCATGCTGGAAAACGGCGACCTGTTCGGCCTTATCGACCGCAAGGAAAAAGGCACCGACCTGCAGGTCAACGGCACCTCCGTTGCCGTCACCACGGACATGGAGGCCATCTACGAACGAATCGGCGGCAAGGTCGAGATCAGCGGCATGACCACCACCGGGGTCATGGGCGCCTTCAGGACCCTGATCACCCACTACGGGGCCAGGGAGGAAGATCTCAACCTGATGATGACCGGCGGTCCCGACGGCGATCTGGGAGCCAACGAAATCCAGTGCTACAAAGGCAAGATCTGCCTGATCGTCGACGGAGGCTCCATCCTGTTCGATCCCCAGGGGCTGGACCGGCAAGCCCTGATGAAGGTCGCCTTCATGCGTCACAGCTCACCCCGGGCCAACAGCCGGCACTTCCCCGTAGAAAAGCTGAGCCCCCAGGGCTTCATGGTCCCCCTTGCCGCCAAGAACGTCACCCTTCCCGACGGCACGGTCGTGGAGGACGGGGCCCTGTTCCACCGCAACTTTTTGTCCGACCCCGACAACCGGCGCTTCGTCAGCCAGGCGGACATCCGGGCCTTCATCCCCTGCGGCGGCTTCAAGGACACCATCAACCGCGGCAACGTCAAGGCGTTTCTCTCCGTGTTCAAGGAGCTGCAGTTCATCGTCGACGGTGCCAACGTCTTTTTCGACGACGCCGCCAGGCGGACCATTGCCACCACCACCGGGATCAAGCACATCAAGGACACCACGGCCAACAAGGGAGGCGTCTTTTCCAGCTCGATCGCCGAAGTGCTCACCGCCTTTCTGCTCGGGGACGACTATGAGGCCAAGCTGCTGGGCGACACGCAAACCCGCTGGGCCCTGATACGGGACATCATGGTACTGGTGGACCGGTATGCCCGGGCGGAGACGGAGATGCTCATCCGCATCCATGAGGCCGATCCGTCCATTCCCCTGTTCGACCTGTCGGAAAAAACCAGTGAGCAGATTTTTGCCCTGCAGCGGATCTGCGAGCAGAATATCGAGGTCATCCTGAAAGACGAGGCGCTGGTCTGGAAAGTGCTGGAGAACTACATCCCGGCCATCCTGATCAAACGGCTTGGCCGGGACGCAATCATGAACACGCTCGACGCCGAGGAGCTGCAACCCTACCGGGATGCCATCCTCACCAAGAAGATCTCATCCATGGCCTTTTACCGCTTCGGCGCCGACTGGAAGGCCTTCACCGCAAAGATGGATGCCGACTTTGCCCGAGGCATCAAAACCATCGCTTCGGCAATGGGCTGATGGCTGCGCCTCCAACTGACGCCTGATCCATCGGCCGCCGGCCAAAACAACGGGTCACGTCTCCGCTGACATCATGGGTTGCGGAGACGTGACCCGTTTTGGTGTTGCACCGGCCGACAGCCCGGACCGGTCAGGCGGCGGCCGCGGCTTTTTTCAAGCGCTTGCGTTCGTCAAGCGGAAGCGCGAGGGTGGGATCCTTTCGAATCCTGAACTTCTGGATGTAGTAGACCAGCACCCACAGGACGATGCCTGCCGCATCCACCAGATAGGTGGGCAGGTCCATGCCGATGGCCCAGGTGACCGCGTGGGGAAAGAACAGAATCAGGGTGGCCACCGCCGAAATGACAAACTCAATGACCGTCAAAGGGCACAGGAAATAGCCCATGGTCAGGCTGCCGAAGGCGATGGTGCCTAAGATGATGGTGATCCAGGTCGAAATCACCTGGTACCAGGGCATGATGTGCCCCGGCCCCCCCAGCAGGAAGCCCGGCGAAAAGGCGAAGAGGAAGGGGCCCACGTAGAGCATCTTGGCGAACTTGAAGGATGTCCAGCCGGTTTTCCACGGGTCGGAACCGGCGATGGCCGCCCCCGCATAGGCCGCCACGCACACCGGCGGCGTGATGTTGGAGTCCTGGCTGAACCAGTAGACGATCATGTGCGAGGCGATCAGGGCCCACGAGACCTTGCCCATGATCTCCCAGCGTTGGGGGTCGTCGGGCATGAGGCTGTCCAGGGGCAGCTGCAGCTCCTGGAAACCGACCCCCCACAGGGTGCGCGAAAGCATGTCCGTCATGGCCCCTACCGCCAGTACCGCCGTGATGAGATAGGCGGCGGTGACCGGTACCCCCATGCCCAGCACCAGGGAGGCCAGCCCGATGAGCAGGATGGCGAAGATCAGGTTGCCGGCGGACAGCTCGATGATGATCTGGGAAAACTTGAGCCCGATGCCCGTGAGTTGGATGGTGCCCACGATAATGCCGATCACCCCCACCGTGGCCCCGATGATCAGGGTGCTGTTGGCCCCTTCGGTCATGGCCTTGAGAATTTCCCGGGGTCCCATGCGGTTCTCACGGGTCAGCCAGCTGACCGCAATGCACGAGAGCACGGCCCAGAACCCCGAGTAGCCCGGGGAAAATCCCCAGAGCATCAGCACCACGATAATGACCAGCGGAAAGGACATGAACCACTGCTGCTTAAGGATCTGCCAGGCCGTGGGGGCGTCGGCTTCGCGCTGGCCCTTGAGACCGTAGCGTTTGGCCTCGAAGTGCACCATGACGAACACCGACAGGAAATAGATCACCGCCGGGAAAATGGCCATCAGCATGATGTCCTTGTAGGGGATCTCGGTCATTTCGGCCATAATGAACCCGCCGGCCCCCATGATGGGCGGCATGAACATGCCCCCGATGGACGCAGCCGGTTCGATGGCGCCGGCCACATGCGGCCGGAAACCGTTCTTCTTCATCAGCGGGATGGTGAAGGCGCCGGTGGAGACCGTATTGGCAATGGCCGAGCCGGAAACCGACCCGAAAAAACCCGAGGCCATGACCGCCACCTTGGCCGGTCCGCCCACGGCCTTGCCGGCCAGGGCCATGGGCAGATCCAGGAAGAAGCGGCTGGCACCGGAGTATTTCAGAAAGGCGCCGAAAAAGATGAACAGGATCACGTAGGTGACCAGCACGGACGGCATGATGCCGAACACGCCCTCCTGGCTCAGGTAAATGTGGTGCAGGCTGCGGTCGACGGCAAAGCCGGTGTGGGCGAAGGACTCGAGCACGGGGATGCCGTGCAGCAGGTCACCCCAGAAGGCGTAGACCAGAAACCCCACCCCCACCAGGGTCATCGACCATCCCAGGGCCCGTCGGGCCACCTCGAGGCTGATCAAAATGCCCAGGGTGCACATGGCCGTATCCAGGGGCAGTTCGGAGCCCATGCGATAGTTGATGGCGGCGTATTCCATGATCCAGTAGCCGGTGGCCACAATGGCGATGAGGATCAGCAGGATGTCCGTGATGCGCGGCACCCGGTACCCGATCCGCCGCCGGTAAACCGCGTAGGCCAACAGCCCTCCGGCCGCGGCCAGGCCAGCCAGCAGATAGATGGGGTTGAGGCCGGTGAACGCCTGCCGGGCGCCGTTGGACCCCAGCAGAAAGTGGAGGCCGAAATAGACCGCCACGGTGATGCTGCCGAAAGGCAGCAGACCGTCGACGGCGAACTTGACCGGAAAGACCCGCGGGTCGATCCGGGTAAAGGGGTAGACCAAAAGGATCATCACGTAGGTGATGGTCACGTAAAGCCCCAGGAAGTATTGCGTGGACACCGGCACAGCGGCGCAGTACATGTAAAAAGCCACCATGAATATCCCCAGGGTGGCGGTCAGCATGTACCAGAACCCCTTAAGGGGGCGTCCGCTCCTTTCGTCCTTTTCTATTATTTTTTTAAGCTTTTCCTGGTCAGCCGCAGTGGCGGCAATCTCGGGTTCGCTCATGGCGGGCCTGCCTCATTCAGGTTCGTTGTTTCGCACAAGTGCGCCAAAAGGGAAGCCGGGGAGAGCGCACACCTGCGCTTTCCCCGGGGTTCATCGTCACGGCCGTTCGCCGCATCAGGGCATCAGCTTTTCCGGAATGGTCTTGCCCTGTTCCTGCCAGAATTTCACCGCGCCGGGATGCAGGGGCACCGAGGTTCCCTCGAAGCCGTTCTCCAGGTTCATCTCGTCGAAGGCTTTGCTGGCCGTGGTTACTGCGGCCATGCCGTCGGCAGACCACAGGGACTTCATCACAGCGTAGACCAGCTCCTCGGGAAGATCCTTATTGGCACACAGGATGGTGGCGTCCTGAAAGGTCTTGCAGGCGGGCATGTCCTTGCCGTAGACCCCGGCGGGAATCACCTTGGGTCCGTAGGCGAAGGCATTGTAGAAGTCTGTTTTTTCAGCATCCAGCCCCACATCCACCAGGGCGATCTTCACCTGGACGGCCGCCTCGATGATGGAGCGGTTGGGGTAGCCCACCAGCACCCAGAAGGCATCGATCTTGCCGTCCTGGAAAGCGCTGGCAGCCTGGCTGTAGCCTAAAAATTCAGGATTGATGTTATCCCACAGGCCGATATGACGGAAAAACCGCTCGGCACTGGCGGCTGCACCCGATCCGGCGTTACCCAGGGCCACACGTTTGCCCTTGAGGTCCATGGCACTCTGGATGCCGGCATCGGCCCGCACCACCAGCTGGGCCGGCGCACCGTAAAGATAGCCCAGGCTGCGCACGTTCGGGTAGGTGGCGCTGTCCTGGGGCAGTTGGCCCTTGGCGGCCAGGTCCAGGTCCACCGCATAGCACAGTCCGAATTCGGACTCCCCTTTGTGGACTCGCTTGACGTTTTCCACCGAGCCGCCTGAACCCACGGCCGAGGCCTTGATATTGGCATTCACCTTGGGCACGTGCACCGCCATGGCGTTGGCGAAGGTATTGAACGTACCCCCGGTGGGGCCGCCACCGATCTTGACGCTGTAATCTGCAGCGCCTGCAGGGACAACCACCATCGCTGCAGCAACCAGGGCCACCAATGCAATCATCCGCTGTCTTTTCATGCCTTTTACTCCTTTTGAATTGGAAATGGGTGTCGGCGATCCGATCAGGCGGGGCTTTTCAACAAATACCATCCCCCGGCAGAGGATCGCACCTGCTGTGCTCTTTCCCGCGACCGGCGGCTTGACTTGGCGGGGATGGCCGGCGCAGGGATGATCAACGCTTTATACCTTCCCAATTTTATAGTAAATATGGAAAATTTCGGATTATCGCGTAATGCTTTTACCTACAGCATCTGCAGTCGCGTTTGACGACCCGGATCGGTCCGATGAGAAGCACCATGAATGCTTTTATCCGGACAAGCACGTGGAGGAAAAGGGAGTTGGGGCTCAGGCTGAAGGCGCTGCTGGAAATGGTTGTTCGTTTGAAAGGCGATGGCGGCTTAATCAAATACCCGCATCGGGGTGTCATTTTTTCGGATGATCCGCCAATAGCGCAGCGACTGCCTCGGCGAGGGTGTCGAGCCCATAGGGTTTTTTCAGATAGCCCGCGGGTCCAAGCTGCTGGGCTTCGCGGATACGCGCGGTCTCGGCATAGCCGCTGGCAATCACGGCCTTTTGACCGGGGTGGATCGCAAGGATCCGTCGATAGGTTTCCAGCCCGTCGATCCCCGGGTCCATGACCATGTCCAGCAGCAGAAGATCAACCGGCCGCCGGGCGACATGGTCGACGGCCGCCTCGCCGCTGCTGGCGGTCTCGGTCCGATAACCGAGCTTGGTCAGCATGGCCGCGGCAATTTCTCGCTGCTCGGCCACATCGTCCACGATCAGTATGGTCTGTCCGTGCCCCTGATGATCGGCTAGCGACCATGGGGCCGTCGCCCCCTTGGGGACTTCCCGTGTGGCCGGAAAATAGAGGGTGAAGGTGGTACCGACCCCCTCGAGGCTGTGGGTGTCGATAAATCCGCCGTGATCCTTCACCGTTCCCCAGACCACGGCCATGCCCAGTCCGGTGCCGCTCTTGCCCATGACCTTCTTGGAATAAAAGGGTTCGAAAATCCGCTCCAGATCCGCTTCGGAAATGCCGGTGCCGTTGTCCTGAACGGTCAGGACGGCATAGTCCCCATCGGGAACGGCGCCGCTGTCTCCCGCGCCTGGATCGATACTCCGGTTGGCCGTTTGAATGGAAAGCTTACCCCCGTCCGGCATGGCCTCGGCGGCATTGCTGACCAGGTTCATGACGGTCTTGAACAGGTGGACCGGCGAGCCCTTGACAGGCGTCAGATCCGCCGCCAGGTGGGACGTCACCACCACCGCCGGGTGGAATTGGATCAGTTTTTCAAATTCAGGGCTTTCGAGGTACTCGGTCACGATGCGGTTGAGATCGAGCGCCTGGAAGTCCGCCACGCCCCGGCGGGCCAGGGTCAGCAGATCCTGAACGATTGCCGCGGCCTTGCGGCCCGATTGTAAAATGGTCTGTAGCGGCTTGCGCAGTCGGCTGTCGGCCGGCAGGTCCTGGAGCAGCAGGTCGGGATAGCCGACCAGCCCCGAGAGAATATTGTTGAGGTCATGGGCCACACCGCCGGCCAGGGTGCCCAGGGCCTCCATCTTCTGCGCCCGCTGCAGGTGCGCCTGCAGCTCGAGTTTCTCCGATTCGGCGGTCTTGCGTTCATCGAGCTCCTGTTGAAGGCGCCGGTTGGCCACGGCCAGCGCGTCGGTGCGCTCCCGAACCAGATCTTCCAACCGGTCCTGATAGGCCCTTACCTCGGTTTCGGCGCGCTCCCTTTCCTTGATCTCCATTTGGTAGGCGGCATTGGTCGCCTCCAGCCCGCGGGAAGCAATGGCCGAACGGTTGGCCAGGATCATCGCCTGTGAGAAGACGAAAAAGAGCATTCCATAGGGGATGGCATACCCGGTCTGAATCAGGTCGTTGGCAAAGAGCATGTCGTTGATCACGGTGGCGATGACCAGCAGCAGGCTGGCCAGCATCACCACCGCACCGAACCGCCGCCGCAAGGTCGCCTTGAGAATGACCCAGGCGATATAGCCAAGCATCAGGCCGATGATGGGCGTCATAAAAGGGTACATGCCGGTAAAAACGGTTGATGGCGCAAAAAGGGTGACCAGAGCCAGCGCCGCGCCGATGACCAGGCTGCCCTGATAGATCCCCGTCGCGCATTCTCCGGGAAACAGTGACCGGACAAAAGCGATGCCCAGCGGTGCACCGGTAAAAACACACAGCCACTCCAGGCGAACGGTCGTCTGCCAGTCAAGGTTGGGAAGCAGGTCGACCAGAAAAACCTCGCCGGTCAGTGCGGCCCGCAGGCCGAAAAATAGACACAACAGGGCGAAATAGAGATTGAAGCGATCCGACCGCCGAAAGGCAAACAGGGCCAGGTGGTAAATGCTCATGATCAGCAGGCAGCCGAAGACCACCACGTCCATGACCAGCGCCCGATGCTTGAGGATCGAGGCCTGGGAGGCGGCGACCAGGCGGATGGGCGAGCGCATGCCGCCCTTGGCATGCATGAAGTTGGAAATCTGAAGAATCAATTCGGCCTCGCCGGCCGCCTGCAAATCGATGAAGGCGACTGTCGTTCGATAGGCTGGCACCATGGTATCGGCACCTTTTCCCACCCGGCCGACGGTAATCGCCGGCCGGCCGTCGATCCAAAGCTTGTAGGCGGTAAACGCGTATGGAATAAGCAGGGCCAGTTTCCCTTGCCGTGGGTCGGCTCGAAGATGCAGCCGGAAGGTGGCGAAGCCGACTCCGCCCAGTTTCAGGCTGTTCACGGAAGCACCGTTCCATACCCCCGGCATGGAAAACCAGCCGGATTTTTCAGGCGTCGTTCCCAAGCGGAAGTCGTCCGGTGAGAGCAACTCCCCCCAGTAGAACTCCCATTGACCGGCGAGCGGCACGGGACCGTCGCGGTCAACCTGCCATTCGCCAAGATCGAGCACGCCGGCACTGGCTGTGGGCGGCAGGAGGCGTTGGGCGGCACCGGCCCGCACCGCCATGACCAACAGGGTCACGGCGAGCGTAAAAGCGATGGTAAAGGCAAATCTCTTCATAGGCGTCCACACGAGGCACGGACCGGTTGGGGCAGCCGCTCCCTTTCAAAGAGGTACTATCGGCAGGCCCGCAGCATTCTTGAGTCGCACGAAATGGGAATAATAGCGCTGCAACGGTGAGCATTTCGCGATGTTGTCAGATATCGACCCACTGCGGGGCTCGGGAGACAAACGCGTCGATGGAACCGGTCTCGGGACACGGTTTGAGATCGTCGGCGGTACCTTTCGCACCGGTCGGCTCGACCACAAAGGTGTCACCGTCACGGTGGAGACGGTGCTGCTTGCCGCATACGCGGCAATAGCCGACATCGCCGTCCCTGGCACTGCTGGAAACGGTGATCACCGGACCGCAGGTCGGGCAGCAGACCATACGCACCCCCCGCTGGCTGGTTCCAACAATCTCCTGTATGCCAGGCAGCCGGGAACGCTGAATGAAGGCGTCCAGCAAGCGGGCATCGAATTGACTGCCGCGTTCGGCTTTCAGCGCCTCCACCGCGGGCATCAGATCCACCCCGCGGCGGTAGGGACGTGTGCTCGTGAGTGCGTCGAAGGCGTCGGCGATGCTGACAATGCGCGCGAAGATGGAGATCTGGTCGCTCTGGAGACGATCCGGGTAGCCCCTGCCGTTGACCCATTCGTGGTGTTGATGGACGGCCGGCAGAGCCAGGCTGCCGAGAGGATGATCCTGTATCAAGGTGGCTCCGATTCCCGGATGGGTCTTGACCATTTCATATTCCGGTTCGGTGAGTTTGCCGCGCTTTCCTAAAATCACATCCGGGATACTGATCTTGCCGATGTCGTGGAGAAAGCCGCCCAGCCTGGAGAGGAAAACCATTTCCGCCGGCAGGCCGGCCGCTTCAGCCACATGCTGGGAATACTGGGACACCCGCCAGAGATGGCCACCGGTATAGGCATCCCGGGCCTCGATCACGGATGCCATCATGGCGAGGGATTTCAACAATTGTTTGTCGATTCGGATTTTCATCGATCACCCCCTTTACCGATAAAACCTGTCATCAGTTTCCCACAGGCAGAACGACCCCGTCAATCCATTCCAATTAATTTTAATGGACTTGGCAGTGGTTTCGGTTTACCAAGGACGGTATGAGCAGGCCATCCCGATGCAGCGTTCCGCCCGAACCGGGCACGGACCGGGTGGTTTCCTTCACCGCCCGGACACGGCGGCTTGCCCCGACGCGCGGTCGGCACGTCCGCCGTGCGGCAATGGATCGCTTCACGACCGGATAGCGTCCATCCATCGGCAAGGAGGTCTTCGTGCAATTCAACCTTCGATCTTTTTTTGAATCCAGGCGCGATGAGATCATCGCCAGGTGGGTCGACCTGCTGAAAACGGAAGTGGGTGAGCAATACGCGGCCCGGCCCAGCGAGGAACTGCGGGGAACCGTTTCCAAGGCCTACGACGCGGAAGTGGATGTCATCCTGCACAATGATTACAAAAAGATCAACGCCTTCATCACCGAAATCACGAAGATGCGGCTTGAAGCCGGCTTTTTGCTTTCCGACGTCCAAAAAGCGTTTGAACTGTTTCGCAGGCTGACCATCGATCTTCTGGTCAAAGAGACCGCGCTGGCAGCGTTCTCTGACTCCGTGATCCGGATGAACGACTGCCTCAACTACACCATCCACCGTTTCAGCGACCATTTCCAGGCCATGCATGAAAAAAAGATACTCGACCACAATCGGTTGCTGGAGGCTGAAATCCGGGTGCGCACGGCCGAACTGGTGGAGTCGGAATTGAATTACAAGACACTGGTCGAGGAGATCAACGATGGTTATTTCGTGGTTCAAAACAAGGTGATCGTCTTTGCCAACCAGGCGTTTTGCACCATGCACGGCTATGGCCTGCAAGAGGTGCTGGGCGGCACTTTTTCCGATTTTGTGGCCCCCGCCGACCGCGAGAAGATCGTCGGCATTTACAAAAAAGGGCTTGAGGAACGGACCAGTCCGCGAACCTTCGAGTATCTCCGCCTGACCAAACGAAAAGAGACCTATCCCACCGAAATCCAGTCGAAGGTGGCCCAATACGACAACAGCGTCTCCAGGATCGGCATCTGCCGCGACATCACCAACCGGGTCCGCCTGGAGAAGAAGATGCGTGAAAGTGAACGGATGGCCTACATCGGGCAGATCACCACCTCCCTGTCGCACGAGATCAGGAATCCGCTCTCCGCCATCAAGATGAACCTGCAAATTCTGAAAAAGAACCCCCAGATCATGGGCAACGACCAGCGCCGCATCGATATCTCGGCCAAGGAGGTCAACCGGCTGGAGCGTATCCTGGAAGAGGTGCTCGACTTCGCCAAACCCCTCCAGATCAAAACGGGACCGGTCGAAATCAACGCGGTCGTGGCGGCGTCGCTTGAATTGCTGGACATGAAGTTTGCGGAGGCGGGCATAGACATCGTCACCGATCTGGATCCGAACCTGCCGCCCATCCAGGCCGACGGGGAAAAACTGGGGCAGGCGTTGATCAACATTCTATTGAATGCCCTGGAGGCATCGTCCTACGGGTCCAAGGTTGAAATTCAGACCGCTTCCGGGCCAAACCATGCAAGCGAGGTCGAGATCGTCCTCGCCGACGAAGGCCATGGCATCTCCGGGCAGCATGCATCGGAAATCTTCAAACCCTTTTTCACCACCAAAAGCAGCGGTACCGGATTGGGGCTGAGCAATGCCCATCGCATCATCGACGCCCACGGGGGGCGGATCGATGTCGAGAACCGCCCGATTCCCGGTGCATTCTTTAAAATCATCCTTCCTGTCGAGCCGCGGGGGAGGGTTCAGCAACCAGACTGAAGGACCCCATGCATAAAATTCTGATCATCGACGACAAACATGCGATCCTGGAAAGCCTGGACATGTTTTTCACTGAAAAGGGATACCGGGTCTACACGGCCGACTGCGGGGCAGCCGGCCTGGCGCTTTTTTCCCACCACGAGCCGGATGTGGTGATTCTGGACATCCGGCTCCCGGACACCCATGGCATCGCCCTGCTCGAAAAAATCCAGGCCCTTGAAAAATCGTCCAAGGTCATCATGATCACCGCTTTCCAGGACATGGAAACCACCATTCAGGCCATGAAACTCGGGGCTTACGACTATATCCACAAGCCTCTGGATGTGGACAAGATCGAACAGGCCGTTGAGCGGGCGCTGTACACGCTTAAAATCGACCAGGAGACGCCCCTGGTCAGTGAGATTACCCAACCGCCGAATCCCGAGGTCATCATCGGCAAGAGCGACCGGATGCGTCACATATTCAAAACCATCGGGCTGTTGTCCCAGAATCGCGCACCCGTTCTGATCCAGGGAGAAACGGGGACGGGCAAGGAACTGATCGCCCGGGTCATTCATCGCAACAGCCTGTTCGCCATGGAGCCGTTCATCACCTTCGATTGTTCCGCCGTCGTGGAGACGCTGGTGGAAAGCGAACTGTTCGGGCATGAAAAAGGCGCGTTTACCGGTGCGACCCAATCCAAGGAGGGTAAAATCGAACTGGCCGGCAACGGCACCCTGTTTCTGGATGAAATCGGTGAACTGCCGTTGGTCATGCAGCGTAAATTCCTGGGTTTCTTGCAGCGCAGTCAATACGACCGGGTCGGCGGCAAGCACCCGCTCACCTCGAGGTGCCGGATCATTGCGGCGACGAATCGGGATTTGGCCGAAATGGTCAACAACGGCCTGTTCCGGCAGGATCTCTTCTACCGGCTCAAGGTGGTCATGATCCATGTACCGCTCCTGGCGGATCGGCGAAGTGACATAGCGGATCTGGTCAGTCATTTCCTGCGCAAAATCAACTGGGAACTGGGCACGGAAACATTCAGCCTTGAAAAGGGCGTGCTCGACCGGCTGAGATCACATACCTGGCCCGGCAATGTCCGGGAACTGGAGAACGTGCTGGTGGAAGCCGTCGTGCGGGCCAGGGGCAAGGTGATCCTTGTGGATGAAATCGAAAACATCCTTTCTTCCAATCATGCCATTACCCCCGCGCCCTTGACCAATTACTCGCTGCCGCACATGGAAAAGCAGCATATCCGCACGACGTTGGACCGGCTGAGCTGGAACCGGTCCGAAACCGCCCGGACGCTGGGCATCTCCCTGCCCACCCTGCGAAAAAAAATCAGAAAATATGGCATCGCTCCTTCCGGCCGCTGACGGTTGGCCGCATGAAAGTTTCTTTCCATCAATGAAAGTTTCTTTCTACGCATCTGAAGACGTCTGAATCCGCCCGGATGGTGATATCTACTAATATTTTATTATTTACAAATAGTTAGATACATTTCCGCCGGCCCGCCAATCTGGCACGTCGATTGCCTTTTAAAATTCATCAACTAAATCCCCCTCATTTAATTTTCAAACATCACTTTTTTTAACCATTTCAAGTACGGGGTCGGCAGGATGAAAATCAAAACCCTGCGGGACAAGGAACTGGAGCTCCTTGAAGCGGTCTTGACCAAAACCGACTGGAATCTTGAAAAAGCGTCACGCCTTTTACAAATCCCCCTGACCCAGGTGAAAAAGAAAATCCGCGAGCACGGCCTGCAAAAACCGGATGAACCGGTATGAGCATACAACCCAGTTGCCCAAACCATAAGGAGGGACAAAAGGATGAAAACAGCCCGTGGTAAACTGATACTGACCCTGCTGATCGCTTTTTTGATGGGATTTTTCAACGGCACCGCACTGGCGGAAAAGCCGATTGTCATCGGCTGCCCGCTCTCGACGGCCTTTCTCTACGGATGGGATGCCGAAAGGGGCGTGACCCTGGCCATCGAGGAAATCAACGCCCAAGGGGGGGTGGATGTCGGCGGCAAAAAACGCCCGTTTAAAATCGAAGTCATCGATACCCGCGACCTGGAGCCGGGCGTGCCGGTCAGTGAAGCGCTGCTGGCCGTCGAAAAGCTGATCCTGGACAAGGAAGCCGATTTTCTGATTGGCGGTCCGGTGCGGTCCGAGGCGGCCCTGGCGGCCATGCCGCTGCTGAGCAAATACAAGAAAGTGTCCATTCTCACCACGGGGGTGCTGACGCCCAAATACCACGCCATGGTGGCCGAGAATTACGACAAATTCAAATACTGCTTCCGGATTCACGGCGAAGCCAAGAACCTGGTGGGTGAGATATTCGCCAATTTTTCCGACCTGAAAGCCAAGTACGGGTTCAACAACCTGTTCATCATCGCCCAGGATGTCTCCCACGCCCGGGGCGCGGCGGAGATCATCAAGAAAGTGGCCACCGACAAGGGCTGGAATGTCACCGGTCTGGAGATCTATCCCACCGGTGCCACCGATTTCTCCATCGGCCTGCTCAAGGCCAAAAAGACCAACACCGAAATCATCAATATCTGGATGGATATGCCTGAGAGCGCCATCCTGCTGAAACAGTGGTACGACATGCAGATTCCGGCCCTGCCCTTCGGGTCCACCCTGGCCGCCGCCGAGCAGCCCGGTTTCTGGAAGGCCACGGACGGCAAGGGCGAGTTTACGCTCTGCAACGTGGTCAATGCCGGCAACGCCCCCTCCAACGCCACCCCGTGGACCATGAAGTTCTATGAGGCCTACACCAAACGCTGGGGGATCGAGCCCGAAGGACTGGGAACGTCGAGCAGCTACATGGCGGTGCATGTCCTCAAAGACGCCATCGAACGGGCCGGCAGCCTGGACCCCGACGAGGTGGTTGCGGCCCTGGAAAAGACGGACATGATGGGTGTTTACGGCAGACTGCGCTTTGACCCCAAAAGCCACCAGGTCATCCCGTCGACGGATCCCAAAGAAGGCGCCGTAGGCAGTATTTTGCAATGGCAGAATGGCCAGCGCGTAGTGGTCTACCCCAAGAGCATCGCCATGGGCGAGATTCAATTGCCGCCCTGGATGGGACGATGACGCATCCGGTTCCAAAAGACCCGGTTCAGCGCTGCCCTGATTGGGCGCTATCGACCGACACCTGAATGGAACCCTGGGAAGCAGGCGTCAGAATCCGGAATGAAGATGATGTTGCCCATTCACTTCGTTTTTAATGCATGGGTTGGGCCCAAGGCCCACCCATGCTCTTGAATTCTGACTTCTGGCTTCTGTATTCTTCATGCATATGGAACTGATATGGAAATCCTGATCTACGGTACCATCAACAGCGTGGCCCTGGCCCTGTATGCCCTTGGATTCGCCCTGGTTTACGGCATCTGCCGCCTGCCCAATTTCGCCCACGGCGCCTTGTATGTGCTCAGCGGATTCATTGCCTGGACCATGATCAACACCCTGGAAACCAATCTGCTGGTGGCCGTGGTTGCCAGCCTTGTGATTACCGGCATCATCGGTGCCATCATTTACCGCGTCTTTCTGATTCGCGTCAGGGGCATGGAAATCTCGGAGATCATCGCCTCCTATGCCATCGCCCTGGCCATCCTCGAAGGCCTGCGCTGGGGGGGCTTCAAGGGCATGACCTACACCCTGCCGGTCTTTATCGAGGGCAGCACGATTATCGGCGGCATCTCGGTGGACTATCAGCGCATTTTCTCCGTGATCATCGGCGCCGCCCTGGTGGCCTCGCTCTGGCTGTTCACCCGCTACACCCGCGTGGGCCTGGCCCTTAAAGGGATGGCCCAGGACGAACGGGCGGCGCTCATGCTGGGCATCGACTCGGACGTCATGGCGGTGGTCGCCATGGGAATGGGGTCCATGCTGGCCGCGTTCGCCGCCATACTGCTGCTGCCCTTGGGCAACATCGTGGTGGAATCCGGCTACAACGTGCTGATTCTGGCCATCGCCGTCTGCATCGTCGGCGGCCTCGGCAGTTGGATGGGGGCCGTCCTGGCGGCCTTTCTGATCGGGTTTGCCCAGATCCTGACGGTGGTCTACCTGGGATCCCATTACCAGATGATGGTGGCGCTTCTGGCCATTATCCTGACACTCATTTTAAAACCGTCGGGTCTCTTCGGCCAGCAAAAAGAACTGGAGGAACGCGTTTGAAACCTGCAGCGCAAGAACGTCGCAAAGAAAGAATCGACCGGGGGATCAAGGTTCGCACCGACGGCCTGTATGCGTTGATGTCATGGCGGGAAATGGCCTACCTGATCGCCCCCCGGCTATTGCTCATCGGCGGCCTTCTGCTGCTGCCCCTGGTGGTTCCCGGCATGTACTGGCTGCGGGTGATTTCAATCGTCTGTATTTACGCCCTGCTGGCCCTGAGCTTTGATTTTCTGGCCCATTATGTGGGACTGGTCTCTCTTGGGGGGGCGTTTTTCGTGGGTGTCGGCGGCTACCTCACCGCGCTGTTCAACACCGAGTTGGGAATCAGCCCCCTGGTCGCCATCCCGGCCGCCGGCATTCTCGGCGGCGTGATATGCACCATCCTGCTGCTGCCCTGCCTGCCCTTGAGAGGCGTCTACTTTGCCATCGTCACCCTCATGTATCCCCTTTTCCTCGCCCGGGTGATCGAAGCGTTGAACATCCTGGGCGGCACCGACGGCATCATGGGCATCGACGGCGTTCCCTATGTGTGGCTGGAGCAATACGGGATCATCGTGATGCTGCTGTTGATTCTCTTCGGGTTGCGCCGGCTGGTCAACACCGACCTGGGGCTGGTGATGCGGGCGGTCAAGGACAACGATCAGGCGGTCAGGGCCTCGGGCATGAATATTACCCACTACAAGGCACTGGCCGTTTTCATCGCATCCTCGGTGGGTTGTCTGGCCGGGGCCTGCTTAGTGCACACCTACATGTGGGCGGGGATCTCCACCTTTGCCCTTGATTTCTCGATTCTGCCCATCGCCGCCACCGTCATCGGCGGGGGTGGAACACTGGTGGGACCGGTGCTGGGATGCCTGATCCTGGTGCCCATATCCGAACTGCTGCGGGACTTCGGCACCCTTCGAATCGTGTTTTATTCCCTGATCCTGTTGGGTTTTATCGTATTTCGCAGCGACGGGTTGATGATTTACGGCCAACGCAAATATCAGCAATTTGAAAGATGGACGGACATATGACCGACACCCCCCTTTTGCAGGTCGACGGCGTCACCAAGACCTTTGGCGGCATCATCGCCCTGAACAACGTCAGCTTTTCGGTGAACGAGGGCGAGATTTTGGGAATCATCGGCCCCAACGGCTCCGGCAAGACCACCGTGGTGAACTGCATCACCGGATTTGTCAGGGCTTCCGCCGGCAAAGTCCGCTTTCGCGGCAAAGACATCACCGCCATGCCGCCCCACAAGATTGCCGACATGGGGGTCCTGCGGACCTTTCAGATCATGCGGCCCTACTTCAGCCTGCCCGCTTACAAGAACCTGGTAATCCCGCTGTGCTCCCCCCGGGCGCGGCGAACCGGGGGGTGGCGCGGCGGCGGCAAGCTGGGCGACCGCAACACGGTGAGCATCGACATCCTGGAAGAGATCGGTTTCGAACGCGACTCCTACGTACCCTACAAGACCACGAACACCCTGCCCACCGGTTACCTGAAGCGCCTGGAACTGGCCCGGTGCCTGGCCCTCAAACCGGAGTTGATCATTTGCGATGAAGTGTTTTCGGGGCTCAGTATGAGTGAAATCGCCAGCATGGTACCCCTGATCGAACGGCTGCAGATGGACGGCATCACACTGATCATGATCGAGCACCGGCTGCGGGAGCTGTTTCAGGTGGCCAACCGGATCATGGTGCTCAACTTCGGCGAGAAACTGGTGGAAGGCAGTTCCGAGGAAGTCATGGCGGATGCTCGGGTACGCGAAGCCTACTTTGGATCCGAAGTGGTCGAGGAGGTGATGAACCATGCTTGAGGCAAGCGGTCTGATGGTCTTCTATGAAAACAATCTGGCACTGAACAATGTTCACATTCGTTGTGATCAAAATCAGATCGTGGGCGTATTCGGCGCCAACAGCGCCGGCAAGTCAACGCTGATGCACGCCCTGTCCGGCATCGTCTTGGACATGCAGAAGAAAGAAGCCATGGCCGGCGGTGAACGCATCACCGTGGCCGGCAGCGTCCGCTACCAGGGAAAAGAGGTGATGGCCGTCAGTCCCAGCCGCCGGGCGAAAATGGGCATCGTGCTCTGCCCGGAGCGCAGACGGATCTTCAAGGAGAGCACCGTCCTGGAGAACCTGAAGATCGGCGGCTATCTGGCCACCGCCGCCCAGGCCAAAGAGACCCTTGCGTATGTGTTCGAGGTCTTCCCGGCACTTGCCCGGCTGAAGAATCGCATCGGCGGATTCCTCAGCGGTGGCGAACAGCAGATGCTGGCCATCGGTCGCGCACTGATGGCCCAGCCCAGAATTCTCCTTCTGGACGAACCCCTGCTGGGGCTCAGCCCGTTGATGCAGGCCATGCTCATGCGCACCACCCGGGAGATTCGGGACAAAAGAAAGATCTCCATTATCGTTACCGAACAATACGCCCGCCCGGTTTTTCCCATCGTTGACTACGCCTTTATTCTGGAAAACGGATCCGCTGTGCTGGAAGGCACGCGCGAGGAGTTGATGGACAACCCGGACGTACGCTCGGCCTATTTCGGTGTTTAGTTCAGGTGTTAAGCGAATTGATTTTGACTGTGTTATCGGTCGTCGCAGTATAACCTTACGGCTTCCTCTCTCGGGTCTATCCGAATTAATAAGCCTAACGCCTGTAACAGTGGTTCCGATTTTCCGGCATCATTTGGCAGTCAAGGATTGGTAACCCTCAAAACAGCGAGCGAGAATAAGTACATGCAGACCAGCGCCGACACTCTGGAAAAAGAACTGACCTTCAGCCGATTCGACCGGATGAGTGAGAAATACCCGGACCGGTCGGCCTTAGTCTATCTGGGCGAACACTTCTCCTACCGCCGACTGAGGGATCTGAGCGAACGCTTCGCCGGCGGGCTTTCGGCACTGGGCGTGGCCAAAGGTCACCGGGTGATGATTTATATCCCCAACTGCGCCCAATGGGTCGTCGCCTTTCTGGGCATCCAGAAACTCGGTGCGGTGGCCGTACCGGTCGCCCCCATCTACACGTCCCATGAAATCATTTACATGATCAAGGATGCCGGGGTGGAATCCGTGGTCTGCACGGACACCAATTTCTGCTATGTCAAAGAGGCCTTTGCCGAAACCGATCTCAAACGGGTCATCGTCACCAACCTGACGGACATGCTGCCGGCCTGGAAGCGGGTGTTGGGGCACCTGTTCGACAAGATCCCCACGGGCAAGGTGGACGCCGACCCGCGGGCGCATCGCTTTTCCCGTTTGGTCAGGCACGCGCCCCTGTCGGAAACCGTGGAAATCGATCCCCGCAACGATCTCTCCTACATCCTGTATACCGGGGGAACCACCGGATTTCCCAAGGGGGTTCCGGGCAACCACATGGGCATGACCTCCTATGTCAATGACGTCACCGAAGACGTTGCCGGGGATCATCTCAAAGAGGGCCAAGACACCTACATCGCCATCAATCCCCTCTTTCACATCATGGCCCTGGGCCTGTTCATGGCCGTCGGGCTGAACAAGGGCAACACCACCGTGCTGATGCCGTCCCCTCAGGTGGATGCCATCCTTGAGGCCATCGGGCGCTTCAAGGTCCGTTGGCTGCTGGGGGTGCCGGCCCTGTACCGAATGATTCTGGAGAACGACCGCCAGGACCGCTACGATCTCAGCTCGCTGACCTATTGCTACTGCGGCGGCGATGTGCTGCCCGAAGAGGTCAAGGAACGCTGGCACAAGCGTTGCGGCATCCCCATTTACCAGGTCTATGGCTCCACCGAAGTGGGCCACGTGGCCTATAGTCATATCGGTGTGGAGCCCAGCCCCCAGGCGATCGGGTTCCCACTGAAAAGCCGGCGCTGCCTGATCGTCGATCCCGCTACCCTGGAGCCGGTGCCGGAAGGCACCAGCGGCGAGCTGCTGGTCACCTCTGCCTACACCTTGAAGTCCTATTACAACAAGCCCGAAGAGACCCGGAAGGCCTATGTCGAAATCGACGGGACGACCTGGTGCCGCATGGGCGATTTCGTCAGCGCCCTGCCTACCGGGGAGCTGATCTATATGGAACGCTCCGCGGACATCATCAAACACAAGGCCTTTCGCGTATCGGCCTCCGAAGTGGAGGCGGTCCTGCAGAATCATCCCACGGTGATCGGCGCCTGCGTGGTGGGCATTCCCGACCCCAAGGTGGGCGAACGCATCAAGGCCATCGTCGTGCTCAAGGAAGATGCCCGCGGTGTGGGCGGTACCGAACTGATGCACTGGTGCCGGGACCACCTGGCCCCCTACAAGGTTCCCTCCTACATCGAGTTCAGGGATATGCTGCCCAAATCCAAAGTCGGCAAACTGCTTCGCCGTGAGGTGCGTGATGACGAAATCCGGCGGATATCCAAAGACAAATCCGCATCATCTTGACAGCCTGTCAGAAAGGACAGTGACATGGATCTTTTTTCAGCCATCCAGACCCGTACCAGCTGCCGACAATTCCTCCCCGATGCCGTGGCCAGGGAAACCATCGAGCAGATCCTGGCCGCAGGAGTCAGGGCGCCTTCGCCGCTGAATGCCCAGCCCTGGCAGTTCATCGTCATCAGATCACCTGAGAAGAAGCAGGCGATACTCGACGAAGCCGACCGCTGCCGGACCTGGGCCATTGAACAAAGCGGCTGGAAGTGGCTGAAGGCCTACAAGATGGATTTTCTCCTGCAGGCGCCCGTTCTGGTTGCGGTGGTGGGCGACCCCAGGAAAAGCGGCATGGACATGTTCCAGGAAGATGGACCGGTGGGTTATCAGCTGGCCTGCGCCGCCGCCATCCAGAACATGCTGCTGGCCGCCCACGCCCTTGATCTGGGCAGCCTGTTCTTCACCCTGTTCGACAAAAGCCAGTTGCGGCGCATCCTCGACATATCAGAGGAGAAAACGCCAGTGGCGCTGGTATGCATCGGGAAGTCCGGGGAACCTCAGAAACCGGTCCCCCGCAAAGATGTTTCGGAGAAAACCATTTACATCGACTGAGAAAACCCGTGGCGGCTTTCGCCCCACCACGGCAATCGCTGGAGTGTTGCCATGTCGGAAAGCATACTTGACGGTAAACGCATACTGGCCGTAGATGATGAGGCCGATGTTCTGGAAACCCTGGAAGACCTGCTCGACGGGTATCCCGGGCTGGTTCTGGACCAGGCCTCGGATTATGAAAGCGGCTACCACCTGCTGCGCTCCTGGACCTATGATGCGGTCATCCTGGACATCATGGGCGTCCGGGGCTACGATCTGCTCAACGCAGCGGTGCATTTGGGATTTCCTACGGTGATGCTCACGGCCCACGCCTTGTCGGCCAACGATTTGAAGCGGTCCATCACCCTGGGTGCACGGGCCTACATTCCCAAGGAGCGAATGACTGACATTCCCGCATTCCTGGAAGATGTGATCACCCTCGGGCATCGTTCGAACCTGAAGAAGATGTTTCAGCGGCTGGGCGGCTTGTTCAACAAGCGATTCGGATCCCAGTGGATGGAAGATGAAAAGACCTTCTGGGATCAGGTGAGATCGGGAGAATACCAGCCGAAACCGGTCATCCTAAAAAAATAACCGCCCGTTTTTGACCCTGACTTCGACACAGGTCTTGACATCCGCCATGGATTCACGGCCGGCATCACTCCCGCCGGACGAAACGCACCGGCGAGAAAAAGTCCACGTCGATCGCGGGGATCAGGCCTTCGAGCAGATCGGCCAGTATTTCACCCAGCACCGGTGCGAACTTGAACCCGTGTCCGGCCAGCGCCACGGCGAATACATTCCCGTTTTGGGGCAGCGGCCCCAGTAAAAAATGGTCATCGGGGGTCAGGGTGTACATGCAGGTGTCGGAATGGATCGGCCTGTCGGACAGCGGCGGCAGAAACCGCTCCAGAACGGCCCGCATCGCCGTCTCCTCCGCGGTGGATACCGGCAGGGGCGGGAGTTCCGGGTCGACGTCGGCAAGCCGGTTGTGGAAGGCGGCCTTGACCCGCCCGCCGGGTTTGACGGCCGGCAGGGCGTAAAACTCGCGGTATGCGGCAGGGTTGCCGGTGTTCCCGGCCATGGGGACCTGCCAGAAATTGACCGGGAACCGCCCCAGCTGATAAGCGGTCGCATCCGGCGGGGTGATCCAGTGGACCGGAATCCGTTTGGGTGTCAGCAGGGCACCGGCAGGACCCAGCAACCTCCCTGCACGCGCGCCGGCGGCGATCAGGACCCGTCCGGCGGTATACCTGCCCGAAGCGGTGCGAACCTCGATGCCCCCCGGCACGGCTGCCCACCCGGTCACCCGTTCATCGAACTGGAGCGTTGCCCCGGCGGTTTCAGCCATGGTGAGGAATACCCGGATGCACGTTTCCGGGAAAACGATCCCCGCCTCTATTTCCAGGCCGGCGGCAAAGTGGCCGGGCGGTGCCAACGGCGGCCACCGCTTTCGGATGTCGGCGGCGGTCAACCAATCATGGGGTATGCCGCCGGCCCGGGCGCTGGCCAGAAATCCGGAGATGGCCGGCCCATCCGGCGGACCGATGGTCAGGTTGCCGGTGGTGACCAACAGCCTCTCTCCGGCGTCTTTTTCCAGCCTGCGCCACAGGTCCCAGGCCCGGAGCGCCATGGGCAGGTAGGCGGTGCCCTCCAGGTAAGCCCGCCTGATGCTGCGGGTTTCGCCATGATGACTGCCCAGGGGGTGCGGCGGATGGAACGCATCGATCCCCAGAACCGACACACCCCGCTGCGCCAGGGTCATGCAGGTTGCCGATCCGGCGGTACCCAGGCCGACAACGATGACGTCATAGTGATGCATCCCGCCTGCTTTCTATCGGGGGGATCGATCATCGCCCCGGGAACCTGCCGCCTTCAGGGTCAGGCGACCACGTTCTTTTTGCCGCCGTAGTACTTCATGAACTGCACCCGCTCGTAGATCGACGGATCCGCGCTCTTGGCCTGACTCATTTTGCCCTTGAAACTGCTGATCTGCCTGAATCCTTTGCGCGACATCCAGCTCTCCAGGCGCTCGAGCATCTCTCCCAGATAGGCGACGCCGTGTTGATACAGGCACGAGGCCACCTGAACCGCATCCGCACCGGCCAGCAGTTGCTTGATCACCGCATCCCCATCGTGGATACCGGTGGAGGCGGCCAGGTCGCAGTCGACCTTTTCGGCCATGATGGCAATCCAGCGCAGGGACATGGCCAGATCCGACGGGGCGCTGAACACGAAGGCATTGGTGGTCTCGAATCGATCGATGTCGATGTCCGGGCTGAAATAGCGGTTGAACAATACCAGTCCGCCGATACCGGTCCGGGACAACCGCTGGATCATCGGCCCCAGATCGGTAAAATAGTGGCTGATTTTCAAGGCCGTGGGAATCGACAGGTGTTGGGTCACCTGCTCGGTGACCTTGAAATAGATGCCCTCCCGGTCGGCCCGCTTCTGCTTGAAATCCGTCGGGGGAAAAAACATGTTCAGTTCCAAGGCATCGGCACCGGCCGCTTCCAATTGTTTGGCATAGGCCATCCACTCGACCGACTGCAGAAAGCAGTTGATGCTGGCAATGACCGGTATGGACACCGCCTTCTTGCTCTCTTCGATCAGGGTGACGTATTTTTTCAGGTTTTCTTCCCGGACGACATAGTTGTAGTACTCGATGGGGACCTTGCGTCCGTCGTAATCGAAATACTGACTGTCAGGGGCAAATTTTTCGGCCGTTTTCATGAAATCCGCATATTCAAGGGCCACCTCCTCTTCGAAGATGGATTTGAGCACCACCGCAGCGGCACCGCTTTTTTCGGCGTTCTTGATCTTTTCCACCGAACCGGTCAACCCTGAACTGCCCATGATGATCGGATTGCGTAACTCGAGCCCCATGTATTGCGTCGATAGATCCATTGTGCCTCCTCAACGAAAGGTCGGATTGAACAGCCATGAGACATCCTGCCTGCTGACGGCTGCGGCGTGATTGGGAGAAATCGATGATATCCCGAACCAATCGGGTTTTTCTATCAATCGGCCATATTAACCAATTTGAGAAAAAAAATCCACCGTCACCTTCCGGACAGCCGGCTCGTCACAGCATGCACGACCGCCCGCCGCACAGGCACATCCGCATGGCGTGAATCGGTACGCTTGTTTATGGTCAATTGGAAAGGGTCTGCTGGCGGAAGAGGTGGCTCACCAGCCGCCACGTGCAGGGCCTCGTTCGAGGCTCTGCACATGTTTTGTCGCCCCGCTGGTTGTGTCTATAGTTTCGACCGCTGGTATTGAAACCCTATCGCTGATCGGTTTTATGGCGGGGCTTGCAAAAGGATTTACCGGTGCGGTCAAAGCGGCAGTTGTTCAGATAGTATCGTATCAATGCCATCGTCCGTTCAAATCCGGTCATGGTATCACCTCTCAGCCTGAGCGTTTGGTTGGTGTTGCCATTGGAAAGTTGCCCTTCATCTTAAAGGTCCTGCAAAAATAGGCAATGGGAGTCGATTGGTCGCATGGTGACAGGTCAACGCTACCCAAACATCGCGCATACGTGAGGACAGGGACACCGGCCGGTCCATGGCAGGCAGCGGGACAGGGGGGTGATGGACTGGCCGGGGGTGACCGGTAACGCCGAAAAACCCGCCTTGCATCAACAGCCGGGGCGGCTCACGGCTGTTCGGCCGGGCGCAACGCTCTTCCGGCCCGACCGGCGAGATAGGCCTCATGAGACGAGTATTTGCACAGCTCATTGTAGTCGCCCATGATGGCAGTTGCCGTACGCTTTCCTACTTTGGCCCTGAACAGTTTTTTCAGATGGGCCGCTGCAGCCAGTTCCAGGGGCGATTTGATGAATTGAAACACGCGCTCGGAGAGATCGAACCCGGTCTTGTGGCTGATCAGCAGGATACGATAGGCGATCAGCAGCTTGTCCGGAATGAGACCGCTGTTGAAATCGATCACACGGTCCCTGACAGCCGCCGTGCACCCCTTTTCAACCAGCCTTTTTGTCTTGAAATCGTATAAAACGGCATTGACCGTAAAATCGATTCCACCCAGCAGGTTGTCCATGGTCGGTTCGAGGTGGTAGGTATCGATCACCACGAAATCGGGAAGCAGGCACAGGTCGAACGCCAGGCCCGAGGCAACCGGATACCAGCGCAGTCCCTTCAGCGCTGTCGGTTCAACCGCCTGACCGTCGAGGGCGTCGGACAGGCGGAAACCGTCATCCAGTCCGCCGACAAACAGATCGATGTCACGGGTGGGGGGTGCGCGGCCGTGAATCGCGTCGATGATCAGGTTGCGAAGGGCACCACCGGCAACGGCTATTTCAGCCGACCCGGGCAGACGGCGACTGAGATAATCCAGGTTGCCGTGTATTTCAGGACGCTGAAAAAACCCCTCAACGACCTGAACGATCGCCGCATCGGTCACCGTTGCCATCATTGGCGTCTCCTGAAACGAAAAGGGTGATCGGTTTTTGAACCGCCCACCCGGCCCGCCGCCGGTCAGGGAAAACGGACCTGCATGGGGCGACGCATCCTGGCTCGAGCAGTCAGGTTTCGCATGAGAAAATCAAGGCGGGGCGCTTGTCCCTTAACGGCTATTGGACGATCCCGCAGGCTTTCCGGGGTCCGCCGCCGCCGAGCGCTGCGGGGTGGTCCGAAAAGTTATCCCCGCCGGCATGAATCATCAGGCTGCGTCCCTTGAGGTCGGCCACTTTCAGCCGCGGCGCCAGGACCGGCAGGTTCGATCCGCCGTTTTCGTCGACGTAGAGCGGGGGCAGGTCGCCCAGGTGGCCGTTGCCGTAAGGGCCTTCATGCCGGCCGGTCCCGGCCGGGTCATAATGCCCGCCGGCGGCCAGACCCGGCACCACTTTTCCGTCTTTTTGCCCGGGACCGCAGTCTGCATTCTCGTGCACGTGAAAGCCGTGCAATCCCGGCGACAAGCCGTTTACATCCGGCGTAAACATCGCCCCGTAAGGCGTGTCGGTTACCGTTATGGTGCCGACGGCGTTACCGGGTCCGCTGTCCGTTGCGATGAACATGCTGACCGTCGCCCCACCGGCCCAGGCCGGACTCGAGATAAACCATACACCTGCAAGCAGGACAATAAACCGTTTCATGGCTGTGTTTCTCCTTTCAGTCAGTGGAAGCCTTGAAATACGATCAAATAAGCCGTCAAACCAACCGGGCGGTCATCCCATCGATCTCAAGGGTAGTGATTCTATAGGAAGGTAATACATTCTCCACAAATGAAAAGAACCGCTTACATGCTTCGGAGAGGGATACAGAAGGCGACCCTTTGCACCGCGATAGCGAATCGATTTTCCGTCGCGTGCGGTGGGTGGAATTAGCGAGCTGGCTGGAAATCGTTTGTCATCATCACGTTCCCTCAACCGCAGGCGCGGCCGGCACCGCTGAAAGAACAGCGGGCACACGCAGGGCTATCCTCAGTCCGCTGCGCCCTCCCCCGCTTTCTTGAACGCCGACTGGGGGAAAAAGCAATACGGGCATTCATCGGGCGCCTCGTCACCGTAATGGACATAGCCGCAGATGCGGCAGCGCCAGGCCGTCTCGTTCGCGTCGGCCCCGAGGGGATCGGCGTCCCGATGCAAGGGGAGGTCTTCCAGGGCCGGCATGGCGGGCTGGTACTGGCTCATCACGGCACCGGCGACGATCATGCGCTGGACCTCGCTGGTGCCTTCGTAGATGCGCAGGAGGCGCACATCGCGCAGCAGCTTTTCGACGGGATACATCTTGGTATAGCCATAGCCGCCAATGATCTGCAGGGCTTCATTGGCGACCTCCAGGGCGACCTCGGTGGCGTAGAGTTTGGCCACGGATGCATTCAAGGTGGGGTCCATACCCTGGTCGGCCTCCCAGGCCGCCTTCAAGGTCAGCAGGCGGGCGGTCTCCACCTTCTGGTACATCTCGGCGATTTTGAACTGAATCGCCTGGAATCCGGCAATGGGCATGCCGAATGCCTGCCGCTTCCTGGCATAGTCCATGGCGTACTCCATGGCCGACCGGGCCGCGCCCACACCGAAGGAGCCGATGATGGGCCGCGTGCGCCCGAAGGTCTTCATGGCCAGGACGAAACCGTTGCCCGGCGGCGCCAGCACGTTGGCTTTGGGTACGCGGACATTGTCGAATTTGAGCCCCACGGTGTTCGAGCAGCGCTGGCCCATTTTGGGGATGGGGCGACCGACCCGGACACCGGGCCAGCCCTTTTCCACCAGAAAGGCGCAGATCCCTTTGTGGCCCTGCTTGGGATCCACCGTGGCGAAGACCGAGATGTAATCGGCCAGGCCGCCGTTGGTGATCCAGTATTTGGTCCCGTCCAGGATGTAATCCTCGCCGTCGGCTTTGGCCCGGCAGCGGATGCCGGCCACATCCGACCCCATCAAGGGCTCGGAGGTGGCAAAACATATCAACTTGAAATCGTTGAGGATACGCGGGAGATAGCGTTTGCGGATCTCCTCGTTTTCGGACAGCAGCACCGGCTCCATGCCCAGGGAGTTGTCGAAAATCGAAGTGGCCAGGCCGGGGCAGGCGGCCGCCAGTTCTTCCGTCAGGATCGCGGCTTCGACCAGCCCCAATCCCTGCCCCCCGTACGCCTTGGGGATGTCCAGGTTCATGATCCCGGCATCAAAGGCTTTGCGCAACACCGGCAGCGGGATGTCGTCCTTTTCGTCATAGTACCAGGCCACCGGCAGCACTTCCTTGAGCGCAAAGTCACGGGCTTTCTGCTGCAGCGCCAGCTGCTCGGGCGTGAGCGTAAAATCCAGCATGGATCCCCCTTTTTCCATGGATCGATCGATTCGGTTGACCCGGCGACCTGCCAATCGGTGCGCTGGCGGCCGGTTAATGCACCACGAAAACGTCTGTTCGCGGGAACATGGCCGTGGCCAATCCTCGCATGCCTGATTGGGGGATGCAAGTGGTGAAAGCCATCGACCTTGCCTTTGACCGGCGGCGGATACGCTGCCCGTGGAAAAATCGTTTGCGGGGACACGGAAATGGCCAGCCGGACCTCGTGGCGGCGTGTCGACGAGTCAAGCGAGCGGGTCCGGTATGGTTGTCCGTGAGGGATTGACCCGGCGGGCGTTCAGACCGGGGGCATCACTGGTTCGGCGCAACGGGGATGACGGTCACCGGTACAGGCGAGTGTTTGAGCACCTTTTCGGCCACGCTGCCGAAACGGAAGTTACCCTTCTCGCCGTGGCTGGCCATGACCACCAGATCCACCTTCTCTTTTTCGATGAGCGTGAGGATCTCCCTGGCGGCATCACCGACCGCCACATGCTTGATGTAAAGCGGACAACCGTCAAGGTACTTTTCGCAGATCTGACCCAGCCGCGCGGTTGCCGTTTTGTTGGCATGCGCCATGAGTTCTGCGACCCGCTTTTCTTCGAACGCGCCGTACCAGCCGTCATGGTGGGCGATATCCTCGATCACGTAAAGAACGTGGATTTCCGCGCCGTATTTCTCGGTGAGCGATTTAACGTGCGGCAGGGCGCTTTCGGATATTGCCGAAAAGTCCGTCGGCCACAGTATTTTCCTCACGTCCATGGTTGACCTCCTTTGTTTTCCGGATCGGTTGATCCTCTCCTGTGTATTGTCCATCATCCCCACCGGGTGTGGGAACGACCGTGGATCAGCAAATCAGCCGGTGTGAATACCCCTACTCGATAGTGCTCGAATGCGGGCTTGCTGAAGCGTCAGCATCTGCAGGTTGGGCGGGATCGTCATAACGGGTGGATGAACCGCAACCGTGCCTTATAATGTGAATATAAGGCCGGGAGCAAGGCGTCGTCAAGCGGCTCATGGGTGGCTGGGCGTGGAAACGGACAGCCTCGACAGTCGATTGTCATGTAACCTGAGCCATCTGACTGGAACCGCGGTTTGACCCGGCATCAGGATGGATTAGATTATGGGCGATGATCATGGCGTCCCATGCAACGGGCACGGTTCGCTTGATGGGTGAACCGGAAGCGGTGAACGCCAACGATTGCATGATTGAACACGACACGTTCAGGAAGGTGAGACATGAGACTCAAACAGATAGTTATCATCGCTGGCCTGGGGCTTTTGATTGTGGCCGTCGGCGCCGCTACAGCCGAGCCGGACCGTCTGGTCGAAGCGATCAAGACCGGCGGCCACGTGCTGATGATCCGCCATGCCAACGCCCCGGGAAGCGGGGATCCCGATCACTTTCGGATCGGCGACTGCTCGACCCAGCGCAACCTTGACGACCGGGGGCGCATCCAGGCCCGGCGCATCGGCCAATGGCTGCGCCAACGGGGCGTTGCCTCGGCCCGGATCTACGCCAGCCAGTGGTGCCGATGCCTCGAGACGGCCGCCCTGATTGGTCTCGGTCCGGTTGCCGAGCTGCCGGCCCTGAATTCCTTTTACGAACGGCCGCAGGACCGCGAGCCCAACCTTGCCGCCCTGCGCGCGTTCCTGGCCGAACAACCTGCAGACGGCCCGCTGATCGTCCTGGTCACTCATTTCGTGACCATTTCGGCCATCACCGGCGAGGGCGTGTCTTCCGGCGAGGGAGTGGTGGCACGCCTGGACGGTGAAGGTGGCGTTGAAGGATTGGGGCGGCTGGGCTTTGATTTCTGAGCGTTGATGCCATTTGCATCAATGGCCGCAGCCCGCCGCACCACCGGCTCGCTCAGCTCTCATCCCGGAGAAAGGCCAGGAGCGCGTCCGGCTCGGGATGGTCGGCGGGATCATTGGCATCGTGGCTGAAACGGATTCGACCGCTGTCGTCAATGATGAAAACCCCGGGCAGCTGACGGACATCGCCTTTGGGAATGCCTAAACCGTGGCCCCTGGCCATGGCCGACAACCCCTTTGCGGCCATCCTTACGGACAGCAGGCCCCCCAGGGATGCCTGCTTGAGATGAAACGCCCTGAAGAGCCGCTTCTGCGGATCGGCAATCATGGCAAAGGGGACCTGAAATCGTGCTTTGAAGGCCGCGGTTTCCTCCGCTGTTCCCAGTCCGACGAGTACCACCCGGGCGCCGATCTGCTTAAAGCCATCTTCTTTCTGACGCAACTGCGCCACCTGATCCCGGCAGAAGGGTCACCCGTAATGGCGCAGGAAAACCAGCACCAGCGGGCCGCTTTGCCAGAAGTGACTGAGGCGCGTGACCGTATTGTCCCACAGCACCACCTCCTGGTCACGGACTGTCTTTACCTCTTTGGACATGGCGGTTCTCTCCGTAGCGGTAACCGAATCCCGGCGCGGCGCACCGGTTGTTGGTTCACTGTCGACGCCGGCCGGTTGGCGTTCCGTTGGACCGTTATCGACCGCCGGCAGGAACGACGTGGAAAAGGACGGCAAAAAAGTGAAAAATGCTGCCGGCCAGCACAAAAAGATGCCAGATGGCATGATGATAGGGAAGGTTGCGCAACAGGTAAAAGCCGATGCCGACGGTATACGACAGGCCGCCGGCAAGCAGCAACAGCAGGCCGCCGGGGGCAATGCCGGCCAGCAGGGGTTTGACGGCGGCGACCACGGCCCAGCCCATGCCCAGGTACAATCCAAGCGACAGCGCACGATACCGGTGCAGTGGGGTCAGTTCAACAACGATTCCGAAAAGCGCCAGCCCCCATACCACGCCGAACAGGGACCAGCCCCAGGGGCCGTAAAGAGTCACCAGGGTGAACGGGGTATAGGTCCCTGCAATCAGCAAAAATATGGCACAATGGTCAACGGTCTGCAAAACGGCCTTGGCGCGGGGGGTTCGTGCGCTGTGGTAAAGGGTCGACGCCGTATACATCAGAATCAGCATGGACCCGAAGACACTGACGCCGACCAGGTGCCGTAAATTTCCGTAAACGCCGGCGGAGGCGGTCAACACCCCCAGGCCCGCGACAGCCAGGATGATGCCGACACCATGGGTGATGCTGTTGGCCGTCTCTTCGGCGCGGCGGTGGTGATCGTAGGTGATAGAGCGGTTCATCAGCCGGTCAGCGCTCCTTGTGGGGGTTCCCGCAGGCCGACTTGCCTGAACGGTCGGATACTTGTGAGGGTGAGTAAAATCCGGCGTAAAGTCAAACCAATTATCCAGCCGGCCCGGCGCTGACATTTCTTTTACATGGAATGGGGATGTCAGGAAGCGGTCAAGATGGATGATAACCGCGCTTGCCGTCGACAACTCCGCGAACGCCGCCTTCAGGGCTTGCCGTGTCGCCGTCGCGCCGTGGGATCAGATGGATATGGGCATGAAACACGGTCTGTCCGGCCGATGCGCCGATGTTCGTTCCGATGTTGAAGCCGGTGACGGACGGGTCCCGGAGCCGGATCTTTTCAACGAGGGCGCGGATCAGTGTTTCGCTGTCGCTGATTTCCCGGCGGGTCATGAAAAGCCAGTCGGCCGTATGGCGCAGGGGAACGATCAACAGGTGGCCGGCTGTCACCGGGAAACCGTCGTCAAAGGCGGCAACCGTGTCGAGCGTCTCCACCGCCTTTCCCGCCCTGATCCACCGGCAGAAGAGGCAGTTTGTGTGGCCATCATACGGACGTTCCATCGTTTACCGCCTCCCTTCTCCTGCATTTATTCTCTGCCGGCGATCCGCAAACATGGGCGTCGCTGCGCCGCCTGAGGTTGGCCGGCAGCTTGCCCACCGTTGCCCGCCGGCAGGAAATGATAAACCATTGACAGGTACCGCCATCTTACCCTAAAAATTGGAATGAGCCAATCAATCGATACCATAGCGTTGCCCCCGGGCCACCAAGCCGTTCCCGACGCGCTTTTTCCTGACACGAAGCCCCATACGGCCCCCGGCAACATGACGCCATAAGCGGATGGCCCGGACGGTTTAAACCACCCCCCGGCGACCATCGCGCGAACAGCCTCGACCAAGCCATTTCCCGGGGATATCCACTAGCCCCACGGATCATACATAGCGCACTGCATCCAATATTCGATCGACCGGAATCCTAACCAGCGGGAGGGCATGATGAAAACAACGGTGATGGACGTCTTTGGTGAAACGGTGGCGGCCTATGGAGACAGAATTGCCTTGAAGCACAAGCGCGGCGGTCGTTGGGAAGCGATGACCTGGCGGGACTACCATGTTCAGGTCCGCACCGCGGCCAAGGCTTTTATGGCCCTGGGCCTCGAGGCCGGCAAAGCGGTCAGCATCCTCGGGAACAACTGCCCCCAATGGTTTATCAGCGATCTGGCCGCCATTTTTTCAGGAGCGATCCCCGGCGGCATCTATACCACCAGCACGCCGGAACAGTGCCTCTATATCGCCGAGCACAGCGAAGCCAACATCGTGGTGGTGGAGGATGCGGCCCAGCTGGCCAAGTTCGCAATGCTTTGGGACCGTCTGCCCGACCTGAAGGCTATCGTGATGATGAACGGGTCGGACGCCGACGAGCGGGTGCTCGCCTGGCAGGACCTGCCCGAACTGGCCGCCACGATCACCGACGAGGCGCTGGATGCGCGCATGCAGCACCAGGCCCCCACAGACTGCTGTACGCTGATTTACACATCCGGTACGACCGGCAACCCAAAAGGGGTCATGATCACTCACGACAACATTGTCTGGACGGCCCGCAAAGTGGTCGAAATCACCGGGAGCGATCACCGGGACCAACTCATCAGCTACCTCCCCTTGAGCCATATCGCCGAGCAGATGGTCAGCCTGATGGTGCCGCTGACGATCGGGTGCACCTCCTGGTTTGCCGAAAGCCTGGACCTGCTGGGCGAAAACCTGCAGGAAGTTCGGCCGACCATATTTCTCGGCGTACCGCGGGTTTGGGAGAAAATTCAGGCCAAGATAGCCGCGGCCGGCGCCCAGAATCCACCGCTTAAAAAAAAGATCGCCGCCTGGGCCCGCAAACAGGGTCTCGCCGGCGGCTATGCCCACCAGGTCGGCAAACCCCTACCCCTCTTCTATTCGCTGGCAGACAAACTGGTTTTCTCGAAGGTCCGCGATCGGCTGGGGTTTGATCGCTGCCGCCTGTTCTTTTCCACGGCCGCGCCGATTGCCGAGGACACCCTCGAGTTCTTCATGAGCCTGGGGATCCCGATTGCGGAGATATACGGCATGAGCGAGTGCACGGGACCGACCACGATCTCCATGCCCCACCCGCATCGCTATCGCACCGGCTGGGCCGGACCGGCCATGCCCGGAACGGAACTCTCCCTCGGAGAGCACAACGAAATTCTCATGCGTGGGCGTCATGTGTTCAAGGGGTATTACAAAAACGAATCGTCCACCAGCGAAACCATTGACGAGCAAGGCTGGCTTCACTCCGGCGATGTGGGTGAGATCGACGAGGCCGGTTTTCTGAAAGTGACCGACCGCATGAAGGAGTTGATCATCACCGCAGGCGGGGAAAACATTCCCCCCCAGGTCCTGGAAGGCAAGCTGAAGTCGATTCCCGTCATCAACCAGGTGGTGGTGGTCGGCGACCGGCGCAAGTATGTCACCGCCCTGCTGACCCTCGATCCGGCCAAACTCGAACCGGCCGCCGACGAGGCGGGCAGCCGCGCAAAAGACGTTGCCGGCGCAGCCGTATGCGAAACCTTCAACCGCTACCTGCAGCGGCAGGTGGCGGTGGTCAACACCACCCTGCCCCGCCCCTGGACGATTAAAAAGTTTACGATACTGCCGGAAGAGCTGTCGCTCGAGAAGGGCGAACTGACACCGACCATGAAGCTGAAACGCCGGATCATCAAGGCCAATTACGCCCGCGAGATCGAAGCCATGTATCCGGATTAGCCGGCGTCGTCCTGCCGTCAAACCGATCCAACCCCCTTGCGTGGGTGAAACCCGGCCGATCGGCGGGTGTCGGCAGGCCGTTGGCCGGATCGTTGGAGACTGCATGCGGGCATCCCGATCCGGCCGATTTCAAGATCAAATAAGTGTTGACAAATAGTAATGATTACTATTTAAGAGCCACATGCAAAACAAAACGTTGGCTCAGCGTGTGAAGCTCTTTATCGAAACCTGCCACCGCCACCGGTTGAAAATAACCCCCCAGCGTGTCGGCATCTACCGGGTGCTGATTCAATCGAAGCGGCATCCCACGGCCGATCTGGTGTTCAGGGCAGTTAAAAAAGAGTTCCCGAACATCTCTTTCGATACGGTCAACCGCACACTGTTGACCTTTGCCGGGATCGGGATGGTGGAGGTCGTGGAGACCTTCGGTGGGCCCAAGCGCTTCGACCCTGACATCAGCGACCATCACCACCTGCACTGCATGGCCTGCGGCAGGATCATCGATTTCGAATATGAAGGCTACGCCCTTCTGGAAGTACCGAAAGCGATCACCACCACCTTCAAGGTGATCAGCAGACGGGTCGTCCTCAAAGGCCTTTGTGACGCGTGTACCGCAAAGCAGTAAATGGTCTGAAAGCCGCCGTCGCTGCACCAGCGGAATGCCGGACCTCTTTTTTCATTCGCAACCCACTCACCAACCAGCAAGGAGGAAAAAATGAGCAAGACCACCGACAATCTGAAAGCGGCCTTCGCCGGCGAATCCCAGGCCCGCAACAAGTACACGTTTTTTGCCAAGGTTGCCCGCAAAGAGGGCTATCACTACATTGCCAAGATTTTCGAGGAGACGGCCTTTAACGAAATGCAGCATGCCAAGGACCACCTGAAACTGCTGGGCGGCATCGGCGACACCCTGACCAATCTGAAGGAAGCCATGGGCGGGGAAGACTACGAGGTGGAGAGCATGTACCCGCAGTTCGCCAGGGAGGCGGAAGAAGAGGGACAGACCCAGGCGAAGATCGCCTTCGAGCAAGTGGCCAAGATCGAGGCTCACCATCGTTCACGCTACAAGAAACTGCTTGCGATGGTCGAGGCCGGGACCGTGTATAAACGCGAAAAGCCGATCAAATGGAAGTGCGGCGTCTGCGGCTATATTGTCGAAGGCACCGAACCGCCCCCCATGTGCCCGTCCTGTAAGCATCCCAAAGAACATTACGAGCCGGCCAACATGGATTTCTGATTGTCGGCCTATTCTAAAGCACTACCGTTGGAAGCCGGGCGGCGCCGGCAAATGATTGCGCGGCGGCGCCCGGTATCACCGCCGGCGACAGGCTGCCGGCAGGGATCCTCGGCATCGAGGAGGATGTCGTGCACCCCCGGGGACGCCGGGTTTACCCCCGCTCAGCCATCAATGTCGCCACATGACGGGCAATGGCGGGGCTGGCGGTAAGTCCGGGCGACTCGATGCCGATCAGGTTGATCACCCCGGGAAACCCCTTGGACGTTTCCTCGGCGATGATAAAATCCCTGGCCGGATCTCCGGGTTTTTGGAGCTTGGGCCGGATTCCGGCCATTTCCGGCTGCAGCTGGTCAAGCGCGATGCCGGGCAGGTAGCGGCGGGCTGCCTCGTAAAAGGACTGCCGGTCCTGCGGATTCACGGAATAATCGATATTTCTGTCCGGCTGGTAGGTCGCGTTGGGGCCGAGTTTCACCCGGTCGCTCAAGTCGATGGTGGCATGGACCCCCAGGCCCACATGGTTGGCCTGGGGAACCGGATAGACCAGATGGCCAATGAACCCCCGAGGTACATCGAGACTGAAATACTCCCCTTTCCAGTAGTGCAGCCGGTAGCCGCACCTATCGATGTCAATTCCCATGGACGCGGCGATTCGATCGGATTCCAGGCCTGCACAGTTGACGATCCAGCGCGACGAGAATGCGTCTGTCTGGCCGTCCGGATAGACCACATGAACCCGGTAGCGGCCGTCGCCTTGTTTTTCCACCCGTGAAACCGTCGTATTCGGCACGAACTGGGCACCGTTTTTTTGGGCCCGGGAAGCATAATGGCGCATCAGCCGATGGGAGTGGATGATGCCGGTGGAGGGAGAAAAGAGGGCGGCACAGGCCTTTATATTGGGCTCCATGGCCTTGATCTGCCTGGCGCTCAACATCTCCAGGGCCTCCGCCCCGTTCTCGCGGGCGTGCTCCTGGATGGTCGCCAGAATCGCTTCTTCATCTTTCTGGGTGGCCACGATCAGCTTGCCGCAGCGCCGGTGGGGAATCCGGCTCTGCTCGCACAGCCGGTACAACAACCGGTTGCCCTCGACGCAGAGTCTGGCCTTCTTGGAATCCTTGGCATAATAGATGCCGGCGTGGATCACTTCACTGTTGCGGCTGGAGGTTTCCTGGCCAAAGCTGTCATGACGCTCCAGGATCAACACCCCCTTGCGGGTCCTGGACAGTTCCGCAGCCACGGCGAGACCGACAACGCCTGCCCCGATGATGGTCGATGTAATTTCCATGAGTACCCCTTGAAGTCCAAAACGGCGGTCAGGCGCGGGCGCGATCCCTGTCCGCTCCGCCCGCCCCTCCCCGCGCCATAAATCTCAAATAGGCCTCGACCACATGCCCGGAATCGATCTGCAGGACCTCGGCATAGGCTTTTAAAAATTGCCTGACATAGATTTCGGCAGGCAGGTCTTCGAACTGGTCGGCCTCGATCCTTTTCAGGGAGTCGCCGCTGATTTTGGTGACGGTGTATATTTCGGAGATTTCGATACCGTAGGCTTGCCTGAGCTGCTTCAATTCCTGTCCGGAGATCATCTCTTTGGAGAGCATCGTTTCGATGAGCTGCCTGATTGCCGGCGTATCGGCTTTCTTCCGGACCCATTGCCCGAGGCTCTTTTCATCGGGAGTGATTCTTGTGTCGGCGCCGGCGGCCGGCTTTCTGTGGCTCTGCCCGGAAAAATCGGCCGCATCCACCTGGCCGGTATCGATGAGCATCCGATTGTAGGCGGTTCTTTTGTCTTCGTTGATCAGGGTGTCAAAGGCCGTCTCAATGGCCTGCAGCAGGCGCTCCCGTTGCTCGTCGGAAAAAAGTGAATAGGTGGCCACGCTTTCCGCTTCGTAAATGGCCAGCGCACCCCGGTAGGCGTGCTTGATTTCATCTGCAGCCGCATTGGCGGGAACCTGCAGGATCTGGTAGTAATTCTCATTTTCAAATGTTTTCATAAACCCTGCAGCACTGCGGATGAAGCCGGCTGACCATTGGTGAGCGATTCGGCAATTTGTTTTAATTCCATGGTGGTGACGGTCGCCGGATAGCTTTTCACATACAACTTTCTTGCGTAAATCGAATCGATGACGCGCTCGTCGAAAGCCACCTGCCCCCAGAATTCAAAGGGTGAATAAAAATGGCGGTTGCATACGGTCTCTATCTTTTCGCCAAGTGAGAAATCGGCGTTCCTGCGAAACTGGTTCAAGATCAATTTGAATTGAAACCGGCCGATCCGGTCCTTTAAAAACGCTATATTTTCAGGATCGTATTTCTGTACGACATCCATGATATCCTGGGCCCTCAGCGCATTGGAATCCGCTTCCAGGACCGCCGTTTTGACCCGCGAATCGAAATCGTACCGTTTGATCAGCTGTTTTAATTTTCTCAGATAGACGGCTTTGATAAACCGAAACGCGTTTTCAATGGAGGTGGGTTCGGGGGTGCAGACAAAGACCCCCTTGCGGGAAGTCAGGAAAAAATCGAGGGTGTTGAAGTTGGTCCCGGCACCCAGGTCGATGATGATATAGTCAAAAGGCAGTTTTTTGATGGCATTGATCAGCTTGATTTTCTGGGCATAGAACAGGTTGGCAATCTCCATGGAGCAGGTGGATGAACTGACGAGAAAAAGATTGGCGATCGGAGTGGGGACCGCCGTGCTCTCCAGTGTTTGCGCCGTTTTATCCAAAAAGCGGTTCAACCCGTCCGTGGGCGCCGGCATCCCCAGGAAGGTATGCAGGTTGGAGGCGCCCAGATCCAGGTCGATCAGGGCGACTGCCCGGCCGTGCCTGGCAATCAGCGCCCCGAGGCTCGCGGCGACAAAGCTTTTTCCGACCCCGCCTTTGCCGCCCCCTATCGGATAGATCTTCGGCATCGGTTCGATATTTTCGCTGTGCGCCACGCAAGCCACCTGCCCACCCGAGATCTGTTATAAGCAATCATCAGAACCCTGCCGTATTCGCCCGCCACGTGCAATCGTCACCGCTGCCACACCGAACGATGCAGCCGGTTGGCTTATCCGCCGGGTATCCAGCCTTGATTGTTCAATAAGCTATTTTTGGGTCACAAATCAAGGTCTGCCACCTGTTCAGTGCGCACCCGGCCCAAAGATCGGCCGCAGTATTAAAAAAAGATTGTCAAGCACGGACAAATCAATCAACAATACAATCATCCGCCACCCCCTTCCTCAACCTGCTGGTTCCGTTGCGGTACAGTAGAATGCTGGCGATGCCATTCCCGGGGACCTGGACCAATCACCGAAGCGACGGCGGGTGGTTATGTGTTCACTGTCTGCGAGGATTTATCATTGGCAAAAAAATACGTAAGAAGGAGGAAGCGAATATGTTCAAGAAACAGAAAAATCCGCTGTTGGTTCTGGCAGTCGCAACCTTTTCATGCGTGCTTTTCTTCAGCGGCAGCGCAGCCGGTTCGGGATTCGCCATCATCGAGCAGAGCGCCGCCAGTGCAGGGTATGCCTACGCCGGCGTGGCGGCCGCGGCACAGGATGCCAGCACCGTCTTTTTCAACCCGGCCGGCATGGCCCTGCAGTCCGGCAGCCAGCTGCAGGTCGGCGCCCACTATATCATTCCGCAGGCCGAGTTCAAGAACCAGGGCTCGACCACCGTGCTGACGACCCCTCTCACCGGGGGCAACGGCGGTGACGGTGGCGAAGCGGCCCTGGTGCCCAACCTGTTTTTCATGCACAGCTTTTCCGATCAGTGGAAAGCCGGCATCGGTGTCACCGCTCCCTATGGATTGGCCACCAAATACGACGATGGCTGGGTCGGACGCTATCACGGCATCAAATCCGAATTGGCCACCTTGAACATCAACCCGTCCGTCGCCTATCGCATCAATGACCAGTGGTCGCTGGGCGTGGGCGTCAGCTTTCAGCAGGCAACGGCCGACCTGACCAACGCCATCGACTACGGAACCGCTCTGTTCGCCGGTGGTTTTGCACCGCCCACGGCATCCCAAAATCTTGACGGCAAAGGCGAAGTGGAGGGCGACGATTGGGGCATCGGCGCCAATGTAGGCTTGATTTTCGAACCGCGGGCCGGCACCCGGGTGGGGGTTCATTATCGATCCCAGATCGAGCACACCTTAGAGGGTGATGCCACCTTCGAGACACCGGCCGCCGCCGCCGCCTTCGCCCAGGCGGTCGGACTGGTCGACACCACCGCCACTGCCGATGTGACCCTGCCGGAAACCGTTTCGATCAGTGCCTATCACGCCTTTAACGAGCGCTGGGCCATCCTGGCCGATCTCACCTGGACCAAGTGGAGCCACCTGGATGAATTGAGGATCAAGTTCGCCTCCGGAGCGGCTGACAGCGTGACCACCCTGAACTGGGACGACACCTGGCGTTACTCCCTGGGAGGAACCTTCAAGCCGATGGAAGCGTTGGAACTGCGGGCCGGCGTTGCCTTCGACGAAACACCGATTCCCGACGAACGTCACCGGACGCCTCGCATTCCCGGTGCCGATCGAATATGGGTGACCTTTGGTGCCGGCTATCAGTTCACCGAGAGGATTACGGTCGATTTTGCCTATGGCCATCTGTTCATCGATGACCCGAAAATCGACAAAGATGTCACCGAGGCGGAAAACCGGTTGCGCGGCGCGCTGGTCGGTGAATATGATGCCAGCGTGGATATTATCAGCGCGGCGGTCTCGTTCCGGTTTTGACCATGCCGACCCGTAATCGCCCGCACCGGCAAATCGTCTTGGTTTGTATGCAAGTTGGTGTTGCCGGAAAATTATAGCCGACGGCGCCACCCGAACAAAAAGCTCGGGGGCGCCGTCAATTATACGAGATGGTAATGGCAGGCTAGTCCATAGGCGTGACTGTCATAACCTCGATAACCTGGCCGTCGTCGGTCTCGGCAATCGCGCCGGTGACTTTGACCAGCTGACCGATCATGTCCGACAGGTCCTTACCGGCCACCACATAGGAATCCGTGCCTGTGACGACCGCCAGTCCTTTTTCAGTCTGGACCAGCCTCCCGTCGATCTCGGCAACCTCGGCCGCATCCGACGCCGCCACCCGGGGCGCCGTCTCCGTTTCGGTTTGTTCGGCCTGTCCCACGGTGGCCGGCGGCTTCTCCGAGCAGGCGATAATGAGAAAACAGGCAAAGCCCAAAGCGGCAATGATGATAAATGTCTTCATTTCTTCCTCCTCTCATGGTGAGCATTCAAAAAGCCATTTCAATCCACGCAGCACGGTTCAGCACACGGCCTGTCATGGCGCAAAAGCGGCGATTAGTCGCGATCCATCGACAGGTTCAGCCATTGATTGACACGGATTGGCCAAGCGCAATCGATTTTCAACATCCTGTCGGTGTTTTTTGAAATGGTCTCACGTTGGTGATGCGACGACACGGCGTCGCGACTCCCCAGGCCCATCGAGAACAGGAAGCGAAAGGGTGTGGGTCTCATGCCAGGGTCCGGGCAACAGGCCTTTCAACGCGGAGCTGGAACAGGCGTCGTTCCAAATGAAAAGCAATTTCGATTCCATTTTTTTATCCATTGAAATCATTTGAAATTTATCAGTCCGCCTAAAAAACGGTCATCGTCTGGTTGCAATTTTTGCGCACCGGCTGGAAAAATTTTGGTCGACCATCATTTCGTGACCGGGTTCGCCGGTTCCAGCGGAGGGGTGAAGACCTGATGGAAAGGCGATGGCGGCAGCGTGAGCGGATGCCGCAGCACAGAAAAGGATAGCATCGCCATGGCTGCGCACAGGCGGTGGACCATCAGAAGGGCAAGCCGGCCCCGCTCCGAAAATAAACTTGTTAAACCGCCGTTTTCTGAATAAATTGAAATGGCCATCCCGCTGCGGGTGTCGCCCGCTGAAAAAGCGCCGATGGGCGCAACCGCCTGCCGGCGGCAGATGTGGCGATAAAATAGACCGAGATGCACCGCCGCCCGCATCGCCTTCAACGGCTCATTTTTATCAAGGAGAAGATGCCATGGAAATGAAAACCGTCACGATCGACAATCCCGAACAACTCAATTTCATCCTGGGGCAGTCCCACTTCATCAAAACCGTGGAAGATGTTTATGAAGCCATCGTCAATACGGTTCCCGGGGCCAAATTCGGCGTCGCCTTCTGCGAAGCCTCGGATGTCTGCCTGGTGCGCTTTGCCGGCACGGATGAGGGCCTGATCGCACTTTCCCGCAAAAACGCGCTGAACCTGGGGGCCGGCCACAGCTTCATCATCTTCATGCGCGACATGTTCCCGGTCAACATCCTCAATACGATCAAACAGGTGCCGGAGGTTTGCCGGATTTTCTGCGCCACGGCCAATCCGGTCGAGGTGATCATCGCCGAAAGCGCGCTGGGGCGCGGCATCATGGGTGTCATCGACGGTTTTGCCGCCAAAGGGATTGAAGGTGACGCCGACATCGCCAAACGCAAATCCTTCCTGCGCACCATCGGCTATAAAATGTGAACCGCGACAGCCAGCAAACTGAAAAATCGACGTTTTCATCCGCACGTCCGTCATGTCCACCCAACGGGCACCGGACCGATGGCTGAAGGGAGTAACGCACGACATGCTGAAACACCGCGGCATCCCATGCTGAACGATCTGCGCAGCCGGCACCTTTCAGGCCGGACCGGCGGTCAGGTGGCGGTCTGCTCGGCGCATCCACGGGTATTGGCGGCCGCCGCCGCCAGGGCAAAAGAGGGTGGAGACCTGCTGCTGGTAGAGGCCACGGCCAACCAGGTCAACCTGTCCGGCGGGTATACCGGCCTGACGCCGGCTGATTTTGCCGACCGAATGACGCGCCTGGCAGCCGAGAAGGGATTGCCAGCGGAGCAGATCCTCCTGGGAGCGGATCATCTCGGCCCCCACCTCTGGCGTCACCTGCCGGCCATGGAAGCCATGGCGCACGCCGAAGCGCTGGCGCGGGCCTATGTGGCCGCCGGTTACCAGAAGCTGCACCTGGACACCGGACGCGGGTGTGCCGACGATCCCCGGGACCACCTGCCGCTGGAAAGCGCCGCGCAGCGCGCCGCCTGCCTGTGCCGGGCCGCCGAATCTGCCGCCCGGGACGTCTGCAGGCAACCGCCGCTGTATGTAATCGGGACCGAGGTGCCGGCGCCGGGCGGGGCACTGGGTCGGCAAGGGGTGGTGACCGTCACCGACCCGCAGGACCTGAGCGATGAACTGACGGCCTATGAGGAAGCCTTCAACCGGGCCGGGGTCAATCAGGCCTGGGAGCGGATCATCGCCGTGGTGGTTCAGCCCGGTGTGGATTTCGACAACCATCGGGCGGCCGCCTATGATCCGCAGGCGGCCGCCGCACTCTCGGCATTCCACACCCAGTTGCCCACCGCCATGACGTTTGAAATTCACGCCACCGATTACCAGGTCCCGTCGGCGCTGAAAGAGATGGTAAGGGATCACTTTATACTGCTCAAGATCGGCCCCTGTCTGACCTTCGCCCTGCGCGAGGCGTTCTTTGCCCTGGCCCACATCGAAAATGAACTCCCCGGCCTGGCCCATCCATCCAACCTGATGGCGGTCATGGAGCGGCTGATGCAGACCCACCCCGAACACTGGAACACCCATTGTCATGGCACCGATCAGGAGCGTTACTTCCTGCGCCGGTATGGCCTGCGCGATCGCATCCGCTACTACTGGCCCCGGTCCGAAGCCCGCCGGGCCTGCGAACGATTGATGCACAACCTGCATCGGCCCATTCCGCATGCGCTGCTTAAGCAGTTCCTCCCTGACCTGGTCGGGGCCATCGCCGGCGGCGCCCTGCCCGCGACACCCGAAGCGATCCTCCAGGCGCGCGTCCGGTCCGCCCTGCAGCCCTATGCCGACGCATGCCGGGGTCACGCGCATACGGCGTGAAGATGATATCGCTGCAAAAAGGATTGGCCGACATCTGTTACCGCCGGCAGCGTCGAAAAAGCGGAGCGACCAGGCAGGTCGCAAGCATGTCGGGCCGCTTCACCACCCGGCCATGGACGCTCAGGCTGTTTTTAAGACCGGTCATAGAAGTCTCCGGTTGCCCCATGGATAACGATACGTTCCTCTATGGGCTATCCAATTCCTTTTCTATCGGCAGGCAAACATCCATAATTTTCTGGCCATGGTAGTTCTTGCCGCTCACGTAACTGTGCGCAAGGTACCCGCCGGTTTCAACCGGCTGCACCCATCCGACCCTGGCATCTCCAAAAACCAGTTCGGTGATTCCCTGCCGGTTGGTCAGCCCCGCACTCAATATCGACTTCATCTTCCGCTCGCTTTCAACATTATCCGGTGCCTTGGATTTCCAACATCGACCCACGTGACGACATCACCGGAAGGATGCACCCACCCATTTTCCAGTCGAGCGGCATCGATGTGGCGCTTGATTTCCAGTTCGCTTGCTATCGCGGTTCAACAGACTCCAGGAAGGAGCAATCGGCTTGCCAATTGCTTAACGGAACAGAATCGCGCTGCATCCGTCGGGCCGGAGTCACTTGCCATGCAGAACCTTGAGTTTGGCGTCGATCAGCTGTTTGTGGGAAAGGCCGAGAAGGTTGGAGAGCTTGTTCATCAGGTAATGCTCATATTTGTCCATTTTACCGTCGACGTAGACAATCTGCCACAACCGTTCGATCAGTTTTTCTTTTTGGGGGATGCTGTAGCGCTCATTGATCACCCGGGCGAACTGCCACAGATCGACACTGGCTTCCAGCTCACGATCCGCCTCGTCGAGCAGGGCGGCGGCATCCTCACCGGAAAGACCGTACTTACTGGTGAGTATGGAAATCACCTTGGCCATTTCCGGCTCGGTGAATGTTTCATCGATGCGCCCCATTTCCAGGAACAGGGCGCCAATGGCCACGATCAGATCCCTTTCGTCATCCTGGCCGGCGGCGTTGTCGGCAGCACTGCTGAAAAAACGGCTGAACAGGTCGATCATCGGTCGTCCTCCGGGGTTGAAGGGTATGCCATGGAATATATGGGCAAAAAAGCGACAATCAAGGCTCGGCATCCGGATCCCGGTCAGCAGACCAGGGCCCGTCCGCCGCAATAATGCTCCTCCCGCGCCTTGGCCACGGCGGGGCTCGCCAGATAGTCGTCGTAGTTCATGACCCGGTCAATGGCGCCCGCCGGGGTGAGTTCTACGATCCGGCTGGCCACGGTGGAGACGAACTGGTGATCGTGGGAAGCGAAGAGAACCACCTCGGGAAAGGCAACCAGTCCTTCGTTGAGAGAGGTGATGGCTTCCAGGTCCAGGTGGTTGGTGGGCTCGTCCAGCACGAGCACGTTGGACCCGCTGAGCATCATGCGCGCGAGCATGCAGCGCACCTTCTCCCCGCCGGAAAGCACCCCCGTGTTTTTCAGGGCTTCTTCGCCGGAAAAGAGCATGCGACCGAGGAATCCGCGGGCAAAGCTCACCCCCTCTTCCGGCGCATATTGAAGCAGCCACTGGACCAGGGACATCCCGGCCTCGAAAAACCGCCGGTTCTCCTTGGGAAAGTAGGAGGTGGTCACGGTCTGGCCCCATCGGAAGCTGCCGGCGTCCGGTGCCATCTCCCCTGCCAGGATCTGGAACAGGACGGTTTTTGCCAGGCTGTTGTCTCCGACAAAGGCGATCTTGTCCCCGCCGTTGACCACCATGGAGAAGTTGTTGAGGACCTTCTCTCCATCGATGGTTTTGCTGAGTCTGTCGATTTCCAGGATCACGCTCCCGCAGGGGCGTTCCGGCCTGAAGGCGATCCAGGGGTACTTTCGCGACGAGACCGGCACATCATCCAGGGTGAGCTTGTCCAGGAGTTTTTTGCGGGAAGTGGCCTGTTTGGCCTTGGAGGCGTTGGAGCTGAAGCGTTGGATGAATGCGGTCAGTTCCTTGGCCTTTTCGGCGGCTTTCTTGTTTTCGTTCTGTTTCTGCTTCTGGATCAGGCGGCTCGCCTGGCACCAGAAATCGTAGTTGCCCACGAAAACCCGGATCTGGTCATAGTCGATATCGGCAATGTGGGTACAGACCTGGTTGAGGAAGTGGCGGTCGTGGGATACCACGATCACGGTATTTTCGGAACGCGCCAGGAAATCTTCCAGCCAGGCGATGGACCGGTGGTCCAGGTGGTTGGTAGGCTCGTCAAGGAGCAGAACATCGGGGTTACCGAAAAGGGCCTGGGCCAGCAGCACGCGGACCTTGTCGCCTCCTTCCAGTTCTTTCATTTTCAGCTGGAGCGTCTCTTCCGCCATGCCCAGGCCCTTGAGGAGCACCGCTGCCTGGGATTCGGCCTCGTAACCGTCCATCTCGGCGAATGCCGCCTCCAGTTCACCGGACCGGATGCCGTCCGCTTCGGAGAAATCCGTCTTGGCGTAGATCGCATCGCGCTCCATCATGATGGCATGCAGCCCTTCGTGCCCCATGATCACCGTGTCGATGACGGCTTCCTCGTCGAAGGCAAAGTGGTCCTGCTTCAAAACGGCAATGCGCTCGCCGGGCCCGGTGCTCACCGTGCCTTTGTCCGGCTCTATCTCCCCGGATAGGATTTTCAGGAATGTCGATTTCCCGGTACCGTTGGCGCCGATCAGGCCGTAGCAGTTGCCGGGGGTGAACTTGATATCGACGTCTTTAAACAGAACACGCTTGCCATAGGCAAGCGCGATGTTGGATGCGCTGATCATGATGGGTTCCTCATCGGTCAAACAATAAAAAAACCACGGGCCGTTCCAACCCGTGGTTCGTGCGACGCGTGCTTATAGCCTATCACACGCCGGCTATCAACCTTTTTTTCGGTTTAAGGTTTCAGGTTTTTTGGGTCGATCACCTTTTGGGAAAACCGATGCTGATTTTTTCGCCGCCCTCTTTCTTCTTGATTTTAACGTCGAGTTCGATGCTGCTGTCGCGAATGCCCAGGGCCAGGGCCGTCTTGCCCTTATCCGCGTCGATGTGCGTCATCTCCCTGAATGTTTCGAAAATCTTGAGCCCGGCATCATGGCCCGGAGACGGCAGTTCGGTGATCCGGTATTCGGCAAGAACGGTAATCCTGCCGTCATCCCCGCGGTGAATGGATATCTCCTTCGCATTGCTGTTGACACCGTGCAAGGCCGCCAGGGCCAGCCACTTGACTGCGGCAGCCTCGGTGTCGGCATCGGTTTTAAGCCTGGACATCTCCTTGAGCGGATCATTGGTTGCATAACAATCGCACATCTCCTGCACCTTTTTGTGCATGCTGCCCGGATCTTTCATGGCCGGCCTCCTTTTGCTGGACGGTTGACGGGATGACAATGACGACGCCACCCGATGTGAGTTGGATATTTGGCAAAAAATTACCATCTACCGGCCCATCGTCAACGACAGCGGCACGAAACAAGCCGCTTCAAACCCCACTGGGAATGGTAAAGCGCGTCCCGTTAAACCCGTTATATACGAGTGCTTATATCGTCACAAATGACGATTTAAATTTATTTTAGTTTATTTTTCGTCATTTTTGACGATATATAAATAATAATTGCTATTCGTCAAGCTTGGCGATATATAGCACTATATGATTATATATCGCCAAATTTGACGACTATGGTATTTTTCAAAGACATGGGAGATGATGCGGTTCTCGAAGAGCTCGGCAGGCGCCTGGGGCAGCGGCGGATTGCGCTCGGACTGACCCAGGCGAAACTGGCCCTTGAAGCCGGCGTGTCCAAAAGAACCATAGAGCGAATAGAGGCCGGGGCGGCGACGCAAACACTCAACCTTGTCCGGATCCTGCGGGTGCTCGACCTCCTGCCGGGCCTCGGCCGCCTGGTCCCTGAAGCCGGCCCCAGCCCCATGGACCTGCTCAAGCTCAAGGGAAAGGCCCGCCAGCGGGCCGCATCGAGCCGGTCGGCCAATCCGGCAGATGACGACTGGTCCTGGGGTGATGACGCATGAGCACGGTTTCCGAGGTCCGCCTCTGGGGGCGCACGATCGGCGCGGTGGCCCTCGATGAAGGTCGGGACGTCGCCGTTTTTGAGTTCGATCCTGCCTTTGCCAGGAGCGGAATCGAGATCGCGCCGCTGACCATGCCGCTTTCCGGTCAGGTTTACACCTTCCCTGAATTATCCAGAATGACCTTTCAGGGTCTGCCGGGACTGCTGGCGGATTCACTGCCCGATCGGTTCGGCAACGCGCTCATCGATGCCTGGCTGGCCATCCGCGGACGGGTGCCTGAGTCCTTCAATGTCGTTGAAAGATTATGCTATATCGGCAAGCGGGGTATGGGCGCCCTGGAGTTCGAGCCATCTATCGGACCGAAAGCGCGCAAGGCCACCCGTATCCAGGTCGATCGACTGGTTGCGCTGGCATCGGAGATACTGGCTCAGCGCAACCATCTCAAAGTTTCGTTTGACACCAAGAGCAGGGAACGGGCCCTCAAAGACATCCTGCGGGTCGGCACGTCGGCGGGCGGCGCCAGGGCCAAGGCGGTGATTGCCTGGAACCCGTCGACCAACGAGGTACGCTCCGGTCAGATCCAGGCGGGGGAAGGATTTGAGTACTGGCTGCTCAAGTTTGACGGGGTTGCCGGCAACCGGGACAAGGAGCTGGAGGATCCCAAGGGGTACGGAACCATCGAGTATGCCTATTACCGGATGGCATCCGACGCCGGCATCACCATGAGCCCGTGCCGACTGTTCGAGGAGAACGACCGGCGGCATTTCATGACCCGGCGCTTTGACCGGCGCGACAACGGTGAAAAGATCCACCTGCAGTCGCTGTGTGCCCTGGCGCACTACGATTTCAACATGGCCGGCGCCTATTCCTACGAGCAGGCGCTGCAGGTCATCAGGCGGCTGGGCCTGCCCATGCCGGCGATCGAGCAACAGTTTCGCCGGATGGCCTTTAACGTCATTGCGCGAAACCAGGACGACCACGTGAAAAATATCGCTTTCCTGATGGACAAGACCGGCCGGTGGTCGCTTTCACCGGCCTTTGACATGACCTACAGCTTCAATGCTTCCGGCCGATGGACCGCCAGCCACCAGATGACGATGAACGGTAAGCGCGACGACTTTACCATTGAAGACTTCAATGCTTGCGCCCGAGCGGCGTCGATGAAACGGGGACGCGCCGAAACCATTGTCAACGAAGTCATGCAGACCGTATCGGGTTGGCGGGATTATGCGGATGAAGCCGGCGTCTCCCCTGCATGGCGCGATCACATCCAGGACACCCTGCGCGTGAAAGGCTTTTGAACCGGGTTTGCCCCAGGCCGGCAGGTTGGCTTGCCCGACCCTATCTCACCTGATCTCATCCAGATCCTTCGCCCCGCCTCACTTTCGGGTAAAGCTTTTGACTTGAGCCCGGCCCATTTTTTCAATCCCGGCGGCCCATCTCCGGCATCATTGATCACTTAACTTGAACAAGTAGCTGGCACCTTCAAACCGTGCCCTGCTGAACCATTTTCAATATGGCTCGGATAACCGATAGATATTGTATGGTTAAATGAGGTTTGAAAATATTTATAAAAATAACAATTAATTAGATTGCCTTCTCCTTGGATATGATTATCTTGGTTCAATCAATTAAGTTCTGTGTCTGATTTACAGGACGGTTTCTTTCTGCAGGAACAATCCATTTGGTCAAAATGGCACCCTCCAGCTAGCGACGTTGAAAATTATTTAGAAAGGAGGATGCTATCATGTCCAATGGCACGGTTAAGTGGTTTAATGACTCAAAAGGTTTTGGTTTCATTGAGCAGGAAGACGGCGCAGATGTGTTTGTTCATCATTCAGCAATCAATGCGACCGGGTTTAAATCCCTCAATGAAGGCGACCGGGTTTCCTTTGACATCGGGCAAGGGCCAAAAGGTCCTTCCGCAACCAATGTCACTGTCGTTTAGCCTTATGCGCTGAGTACAAAAAAGGCATCCCTTCTATGGTAAAAGGGATGCCTTTTTATTTGGTTTTATGTCTCTGAATGAAGGAGATGGTTCCTTCGTTTAGATATTCGGATGAAAAGGAAAAAAGATATGCGTCAAAAATATTTGATTTCTCGAGAAGGTGCCAATCATAAACTTAAAATCAGCGAATATGCAGTCATCGATAGGGATTTGAAAAATGCTTCGTCGTCGATGCTGCAGCCGGCAACTTACGCATATCTTTGCGAAGAAACCTATGATAACGAGATCATCATCAGCTCCATCTCCAAAGGAATGAACGCTCTGATTGGAATCCTTCGGACGCACAATATATTCCCCATCGAACCTTATGTCACAGAAATTGCCAAAACAGTAATGGCGTTATACCAATCACCCGAAGATAATTCGGTAGAGCTGTTTTTTGATGACAAAGATCGAGTATCTGTTTGATAAGTGATCGTTATTTTGAAATCAGGTATGCCATGCTGACGGAGCCGTGACAGCCAGCGCTGAAGTAACGGAAAAAGGCCATCCAGTGGGCACTACCTGTAGTTGACACATGCCTGCAGGCGGATGAAATTGCCGCCCAGCACCGCCGCCTCGATCGCCGGTTCCAGCTTCAGGCTGCGCACTTTCTGCAGTTCCGATGCCGGGTCGCCAAAGGGAAAATCCGATCCGAACATCAAGCGACCGTGACCGTAGGTGCGAATGTATTCGCGGATCTCAGTCCGGTCGGCCAGTGCGGTATCCGCCCACACGTTCTCCTGCGCCCACAGACCGGCCTCGGCGATGGATCGGAAACCGCCGTTGAGCATCCCCAGGTGAGGAATGATCACCGTGATCCCGTGTGCCAGTTCCCGGATGAAACGCACCGTATGGTCGAATTCCTCCTCCAGGACCACCGGCAACCTCCTGCGCCGGATCTCGTCCAGGGCCGCCCGGCATCGGGGGTCGTCGTAGTGGTACACCGGCTCATCGTCATGGCGGTGCCACTTGATGCCGCAGTGAGCCGCCGAGAGCTGCTCTACGGCAAAGTCGTTCCAGATAAAAAAATAGGGGTAAACGGTCATTTCTGCGGGTTTCAGCGAGAGCAGGTAGGCGTTGCTCTCCTTGCGGCGCAGGCGCCAGGCAGGCGTATCGGCAAAGCCGGCGTCATAGCGGTCGTATATCTCGGCAACCGGTGAGAAAAGGGCCGCCCCGCCGATATCCGTTGTGGCTGCGTGCCTCGCATACGCCGGGTACGATTGCGGCCAGCCGCGGTCGATGATTCCGCAGTGGGCATGTGCATCGATTACCGCCGGCGGCGTTTTCACCTTATCTTTCACCATAGCAGACTCCCTGTGGGTTCTTGATGCCATCCCGCCGGATGGGTCCGGCCCCGGATCCCATTGTATTGACAAAACAGCTATCCGTCCACACCCTTTGCTGTCGACGATGATCCCGTGGCGACCCGCCTGGCGGCGTCGGCATACCATTGGATCCCGGTCGTGCGGTCAGTCCTGATCCGGGATTGCCCGGCGCCGGGCGAAACGGAGGCTGCATCATGAACACACAAGACCTGATGGATCAGGCCCAACAGATAATGACGACCTATGTTTGCAGGGATACGGATGGCGAGGAGCGACTGGAAATGACGCGCATGGTACAACGGTTTTTCAACGAGCATGCCAGCCGTCTCGACACGTCCGAAATCATGGCGCGCATGGCCACCCCGATGAAGGCCCTGGATTGGTTCAACGGCTATTTTTGCCAATCATTCTGGCGTCGCTGCTGCGCCGGTCCGGTTCCAGACGGCGCCGACACCTGCCGGCTGGCCTGACGGCCGGTTGGCGGCAGGAAGGTGCCGGGCGTCCGGCCAGTGCGACCAACGTGCGGTCACGATTGTTTTGAACAGCACCGAAAGGAAGAGAATCGATTTCCACGCTGCTCGATAACTCCGCCGCAAGCGACGGGAAAAACGTCCGCCGTCGCGGCTCAAACGGGCCGATGAGCTGTCATTCTGGCGCTGTTTATCACCTTTCGACCCTGCCCGTCCCATGCCGGCATGCGGTCGGAGATCGATCACCTGCTCCTCACCATCGACACGTCCGGCTGCAGTTTCAGGCGCAACGGAGATATCCATAACGCTCAAGCGGCAGGCGAGCACATTCGAAAAAAAATACGCCCATATGAAACGGCGGATAAAATCCACCGAGGATTTCATCCGCTATGCCGCAACCCAGAGCAGCCTGAGCGGCCAGCCGTATCAGGTGTCATGCGGCGGCATTGAAATGCCCACCGCCGAGTGGCTGATGGAAGCGCTTGTCCGCTTCAGGGAGAAGAAACGGCGTGTCGCCTATCCGCAGCGGATAGCGGAAGGGCTGCCGTAAATGCTCGCCGGTAATTCTATCAGGACCGCGTTAAAAAAGTTAGGGAGGACCCCATGCCTCAACGTAAAACACACAATCGCCGTATCGTGTTGGCCAAGCGCCCGCATGGCGCACCGCTGCCCGAAAACTTCCGGATGGAGAACACGCCCGTGCCTGAACCGGCCCGGGGCCAGGTGCTGTTGCGCACCGAGTATCTTTCCCTCGACCCGTACATGCGGGGCCGAATGAGCGATGCGCCCTCCTATGCGCCGCCGGTGAAGGTGGGTGAAGTCATGGTGGGCGGAACGGTCTGCCGCGTGGAAGCATCCCGGCACCCTGACTTCCAGGAGGGAGAGTGGGTCCTGGCCTATAGCGGCTGGCAGGACTATGCGCTTTCCGACGGCACCGGACTGACCCGATTGGGGAACAACCCCCCGAACGCCTCCTATGCCTTGGGGATATTGGGCATGCCGGGGTTTACCGCCTACATGGGGCTGTTGGATATCGGCCGCCCCCAAGCGGGAGAGACCCTGGTCGTCGCTGCGGCCACCGGGCCGGTGGGGGCGACGGTCGGGCAGATCGGCAAGTTGAAAGGCTGCCGGGTGGTCGGCGTTGCCGGCGGCAGCGAAAAATGCAGCTATGCCAAAGCGGTCCTTGGTTTGGATGCGTGCCTGGATCACCGATCACCGGATTTTGCCCGACAGCTCGGCCAGGCCTGCGCCACGGGAATCGACATCTATTTCGAGAGCGTCGGGGGCAAGGTGTTCGATGCGGTCCTGCCGCTGCTCAACACCAAAGCCAGGATCCCGGTGTGCGGGCTGATCTCCCACTACAATGCGACACGGCTTCCCGATGGACCGGACCGGCTGTCTATGCTGATGCGCGCCATTTTGGTCAAACGGTTGAAAGTCCAGGGATTCATCATTTTCGATGATTACGGCCACCGCTACGAGGAGTTCTCCAGGGATATGTCCCAATGGCTGGGCACGGGGCAGATAAAATACCGCGAGCACATGGTCGACGGGCTGGAAAGCGCACCGGACGCGTTCATCGGCATGCTGGTCGGCAGGAACTTCGGGAAACTGGTCGTCCGGGTGAATGACGAAAACTGATTAGGCAATCATTGTCATCACTGAAACTTTCGGTTGTCGATTGTAAAAGCGCTGTCGATGGATACCCACGAAATTAAAACGCCTCGAGTTGACGACACGGCTGGCGACAGGGAAGATATCCATGGAATTATCGTTTAAACCTTTGGACACGGGCCAATGGGACGACTTTGTAGCTTTGTTCGGCGAGCGGGGGGCATGCGGTGGATGCTGGTGCATGCTTTGGCGTCTCACGAGAAAACAGTTCGAGTCACAAAAAGGAGACGGCAACAAACTGGCCATGAAATCGGTCGTCGACTCAGGAGAAGTTCCCGGAATCCTGGCCTACCATCACACTCAAGCAATCGGTTGGTGTGCCATTGCCCCAAGAAGCACTTATTCGTTTTTATCGAGGTCCCGTATCCTTCGGCCGATAGACGACCGGACATGCTGGTCTGTCGCCTGCCTTTTTATCGACAGGTCATATAGAAAAAAAGGTGTTTCAACCGAGCTCTTACGAGCTGCATGCGAATTTGCCCAATCGCAGGGCGCAGAATGGGTAGAAGGATATCCGGTTGAACCTAAACCGGATAAAACCATTCCGCCCGCTTTTGCCTGGACCGGCATACCCACAGCGTTCATTCGTGCGGGCTTTAAAGAGGTATTGCGACGTTCACCGACACGACCGATCATGAGGAAAGCCTTGAAATGATCGTAACCCAGGCGTGGAGCAGGAAAGCGGCACTAAAAATACTTACGGAAATAGCGGCCGATTCGGCTCAAGAGGGTAGAGGGCATCTCGAAAATCTCGACTAGGAGGTTACGATGATCTCTTTTTCCGGAATGCCCCAGCTTAAAGTCGGACCGAAACCTGTTGCCACATGAAGGACAGGCCATGAGCATCCCGCCGATGTTCGTGGGAAACCGCAGCTGCTGGCCGCATTTCGGGCACGTTTTTACCGTATGATCGGTCATGGCTGGTTTAGACCTGTCTGCATATCTTGAAAGATAATGGGCAAGGGCGACCCGCTTTCCGAGAGTCAAAAGCCGACCCGACCCCGCTGACCGTGCCCCCCGCCAAAAATAATTTTCAGGTGTCTCGGTCGAAGGCTGAAGGCGTGTATGGCGGGTTGTATACCATTCATCCTGAATTATCCACAGAAACCCAATCCCATGTCCGCTTGATTTTGCCGGGAACGGTCATACACTAATCATATTAAACCAACCCCGTTAACCCCCGGCAGGCCACAGCACAGACAGCGGTGATAAAATGGATAACCCATCACACAGCGATCAGGGGCTCAAACTGATGGTAAAAAAGTGCCGCAGTGAATTCGAACGTGAGGAAAATACGGACTATTACGAAGACTATCGGGCGGCCGAGAGGAAGTTTGTGAAATACTGCCTACTCAACAAAACCGGGTAGAGAACCTATGGCGTAGTGAAAAAATCGGTTTCCTGCCTGAATCATTGATGACCGTCAATATAGCGGTGCCCGCCCCCGTATCGCACCTTTTCCACCCGCTTCGACGCCTCCCCGTCAAGCGTCTGCTGCCGCATCAGGAAGACAATACCTTGATCATGGTCGCCGAATCGATGTTGCCGCCGCTCAAGATGATCCCGACCCTGCCCTTGGGCGCAACCGACCGGCTGAGCAGGGCCGCCAACCCGAGCGCGCCCGACGGTTCGACGACCAGCTTCATCCGGTAGAACAGAAATTTCACCGCTTCTATGATCGCCGCTTCCGGGACCGTTTTCATGTCGTCCACGTATTCGAGCACCAGCGGAAAGGTTATCCTGCCCAGCGACGGGGTGCGGGTGCCATCGGCGATCGTGGGCGGGTTGTCGATCCGTTGCAGGGTTTGGGTGTGAAAGGACCGGGTCGCATCATCGGCGAGCTCGGGTTCGATGCCGATCGTTCGGCAGTTCCCCGAGGTTCCCTTTGCCGCCACCGCACAACCGCTCAACAGCCCGCCGCCGCCGCAGGGCACCAGCAGCATGTCGAGATTGCCCACCGCGTCGAACATCTCCAGGGCGGCCGTCCCCTGGCCGGCGATGACGTCCGGGTGGTCGAACGGTGGAATCATCACATAGCCATGTTTGCTCTCAAGCTCCCTGGCGATGTCTTCACGATTGGCGCTGGCAGGATCGTAATCAAGAATGGTCGCGCCGTATGCTTCGGTGGCGGCTCGTTTGGTTGCCGGGGCATTGTTCGGCATCACGATGGTCGTTTTGGTACCCAGCATCTGCCCGACCAGAGCGACCGCCTGGGCGTGGTTGCCTGAGGAAAACGTGACAACCCCACGCGCCTTTTCCGCTTCCGAAAGCTGCGAGATGCTGTTGAACGCGCCGCGAAATTTGAATGCACCGATCTTCTGAAAGTTCTCACATTTGAAAAAGACTTCCGCACCCACCATCCGGTTCAGTGTCCGTGAACCCATGACCGGCGTAACGTGGGCATGGCCTTCCAGTCGTTTTTTTGCGGCAAGGATGTTTTCGAACATGCTTTCTCCGATTCGGTTAAGCTCAGATGGACGCCCTGAGCCTGTGGATAAACACCGGTGTCGTGCCGCAGCAGCCGCCCACGATGTCGACGCCGAGCGCCTTGATTAATTTTATGTTCTCGGCAAAAAAGATCTCATCCTCGGGATACGATGAGTTCCATTTGACCATGCCTTCTTTTTTCTTCACTTTTCGACCACGGAATACACGGATCACACGAAACAAGAAACATGAAAACATTCTGTGTGTTCTGTTTGTTCCGTGGCAGCTAATCCTTAATGAACGATGCCGGCTCCACCTCCACCCGACTGCAGTGAAACGCACAGGTGCCACCGGCGTCGGTCAGTCGCTGGCTGGTCAGTTGATTGGCCCCCCTGCCTCCCCGATGAAGGCCGGGCCAGCGAAGCCCTTCGGCAACCAGCAGCCCTGGCCGGGTATCCTCGGTCACCCTGGCCGTCAGGCAGCATTCGCCGCGACCGTTATGGACGCGAACCAGGTCGCCGCTGGCAATCCCGCGGGCGGCGGCGGTCCCGGGGTGGATCAGGACGACAGGTGGTCCGGCCTCCTCCCTGAGAGCGGCGATTTCGTTAAACGCCGAGTTGAGAAAAAGACGGTGGGGCGGCGTGATGAACTCCAGCGGGAATCGTTCACCGCCCTCCGGGTCTCGAACCGGACGGCCATCGGGAAGCGGGTCGAGTCCCTTCGCTTCCCAGGCCCGGGAGTAGAACTCCACCTTGCCCGAGGGGGTGTTGAAGGATTGGGTGTAGGGGTTGTCCGGGATATTGAGGGACACGGCGCAACCGGATCGGACCCGGTCGGCGTCGACACCGGCCATATACGGTGACGGCTCCTTCAGCAGCCGATCGACACACTGGTCTTCCGTCAGGGAAAAGACATCCTCCGCAA